>CAZMDM010000540.1:0-10723 GCA_964564775.1 uncultured Desulfonema sp.
AAAAGGTTACTGATTGTATCATCGATTTCCTTAGCAAGTGTATATCCATCGCCTCTGATCAATGCTATTGCCGTATCCTCATGATCCGAAGAAATCAGTTTGGCGATTTCATCAAGCAAGGGGACAAATTTGGCAATGTAATTTTTTAAGATATTGAATTTTTTGCTGATTTCATTATTATCACGGACGCTTTTTTCAAACGCGCTCATTTTTTCTTCGATGTTCTTATCCAATTCCTTCAGGCGGTCAATATATTTCTGATGTTTTGTTTTATCTTTTTCGATAAGCATTTCTCTCAGGTTCACACGGGTACGCTGATACGATATTGCGATATCGGCAACATCTCCGAGTGGTACAGTATTGATTTCATACATTTCTCTGTCGGCTTTTGCGATTTTGCGAATGTTAACTATACCGATGTAGCCGACACTACCCATCATAAGAAGCATAACTGCCAAAACATACATCACTTTTACGGCAAGTTTCGTATTTTTGAACATGACAAATCTCCTTTAATCTTCTAAGCATCAACTGAATCTGATTCATTCAGAATTATCATATCTTATTCTATCAAAAATTGAAAGATTAAGATCACGGTTTTTCTTTACAAAGAAATATATCCGCTATATAAAAATAAAAAATAAAGCTTATGCTGACGGAGGCAATGATGAAAATCAGTCGTATATTTTCAAGTTTTTTTGCGTATCCGATACTGATAATGCTGTTCATACCGAATTTGTCCATAACTGCGGAAATTACCCCTATCGATGTGTATTATCTGGCAAAATCCATTGATGAATCTCTGATGTCCATGTATGGGCTGACTTCGACATTGAACAAAAAGAAAATTACCAACAATCTCAGATCGAAAAATGTGTATTATAAGGCATTGATGACGCTAAAGGAATTTGATCTGCTTCACAATGACGAGATTGACGATCAGAAAATCACGGACGCGGCAAATTTCGATCTGAACAAATCGAATCCATCATATGTCTATGGTGTTTTGACAATCATCAGAGATCATCTGCTCGAAAAAAAGATGTTTATCGAAAGCAAAGAAGAAAGAACGCCCAAAACTCCGAGTGATGTGTTTCAGATGCTCAGACAAATCTCCATGCACCACATGGAAATTGCAAAAAAGAAACATATCGCTACAGACTGGGCAACCCCCAAGCAGGTATATGAAACTGTAACCTTGTACATTCTGCCGGTTGTCGAAAGTATTGCCAAAGAATCGGGAACGGATTACACCGAGTTTGCATTTCCGAAACAGCCGGTCGGAGAGGCAAAGCCCCGAAATGTCTATAAGCTTCTTATGAGAATTTATCAGAATATTGCCGCATACTACACGAACCGAGGCGGATACGATCCGATCCTATTCGAAGCAATCAGCGACTGTGATGATATTACTCCGGCAGATGCGTTAGATATAGCGGGCATTATCGGTATCGAACTTCGTAGCAAAAGCGGTAAAATTATTCCCCCGAAAACTGCTGCACGATATGAACAGTGGAAATCAGGCAAAAATAAGGTTATTCCGGGGGATACATTCCGGCTTCTCCAACACAACCTTATTCTGAGCAGGCGGGTGGCGGAAAAAACGGATTAAATTCCCGGAAACAAATTTCCGGGCTATTATACTCTAAACGTTGAGAGTTTAACTTTTTTTGCACGACTGAAAATTCCACGAAGGTAATTTGTGTCAAATATCTGAATTTTCACACTTGCTGCCTATCTGAAACAGTATAAAGAAGGAGAATCTGCTTTGCCAAATCCATCGAGCTGGTGAATGCCGGTGATACGGGATTTAAGACATGAAGTGTGTTTCCGGTTTTTTCGAGCGTGAAATCATAGACCAATTCTCCGGTTTTCCGATGAATCAACTGCGCGCGGATGCCGGCTTTATCCGAAGACTCGATATCCGAAATATCCAGCTTTTTCACCAGACTTGCCGCATCTTTGAAGAAAACGGGCAGAAAATATTTCGCGGGTTCCGACATGGCAACGGTTCTGAACTTGGGATTGCTGAAAAATAATTCCGCGTCTGTCAGCAATATCGGCAATGCTTCCGAATCCATACCTCTGACAATGCCGTAATTTTCTCTGCCGAATGCCGGAATCGCGGTGGGTCCCAGATACACATCGCCGTAAATGTTTTTGGTAAAATGAACGCCAAGAAACGGATTTCGGATGTCGGGAACCGGATAAATATTGCCGGAAATCATGTCGGACCTGCTTTTTTTCAGCTTGCGGTAGATGCCTTTGAACGGGACCATGCGATACTCAAGCCCGACTCCGAATGCGGCTGCCACTTTGTCGCAATAGGCTCCGGCAGCATTGATGAGATACTCGAATCGGATATTTCCGCAGCTTGTCCGAACTGTGGTGCTGTCTGTAAGATCCTGAAATCGGCAATTGAACATAAATCTGACTTTGCCGGAATTTTCAAGCTCGTGCTTCAGGCAGGACAGAATCAGTTTCGGATTGACCACCGCGGTATAATGCGAAAACAACGCTCTTTCACAAGTTTTGGCATTCGGTTCAATCTGAGACAGACGATGCTCGTCAATCATTTCGACTTTTGCAGCATTTGCCATTGCCCGGCGATACAGTTCATCGAGAACCGGAAGCTCTGTTTTGTTTCGGGCAACAATGACTTTGCCGGTTTCGAGAACCGGAAGCTTGTTATTTCTGCAATATTCCCGCATCAGAAAATTGCCGTTCAAGCAGGATTTTGCCTTGAGGCTGTCCGGTGCATAATAAATTCCCGCGTGAAGCACGCCGCTGTTTCTGCCGGACGCATGAACGCCGACTGATCTTTCTTTGTCAATAATAACGATGTCTTTCCAGCCGTTGGCAATGAGTTCCCGCGCGGCAGTCAGTCCCACAATTCCCGCGCCCACAATGAGCATATCTGTATGATGAATCATTTTTTATACCTCAGTGATTTACTGAATGAAGATTTTGTGATAAGGTAAGCTGTCCTAACATTTCTGAGAATGAATTGCAAGATATGTCGGAATATCGAACCCATCAATTTCATAACCGAAACAGGAGGCAGTATGAAACGAAGTCTGACAGTATTTTGTGTTTGTATGTTGGCTATGGCGGCTGGGGTAAATGCGGCGTATGCGGAAGAGCCTGTCAAAATTACGATTGCATCTCATATTACGCCGAAATACGAAGATGTTTTTCCTCCGATTCAACGATTTACAGACAGAATTAATGAACTCGGAAAAGGCAAAGTTCAGGCGCAATTGCATCACTCCGAAAGCTTATTCAAAGTCAAAGAGCTTGTTCCGGGACTGATGAACGGTGCTTGTGATATAATTTTTCATACAAGCTCACATACCGTTGAAACATGGCCCGAACTCGGAGGCTTGGGATTGCCGTTTTTGTATAAGGATGAAAGCGATTGCCGCGAACGCTGGATGGCAGGAAAGCCGCTACTTGAATTGGTCAACAAAGAAATGAATAAAAAATACGGTGTTAAAATAATGGCTTCGGGTATTTTCAGAGGAATGGTGATCGCAACCCGAAAAAAGGCGGTTGAAAAACCTGAAGATATGAAAGGGTTGAGATTGCGATCTACCGGCAAAATTGACGGCGACTATGTCAGAGAGTGCGGCGGAATCCCTCTGTTTCTTCCATCTTCCCAGATGAATGAAGCTCTGAAAAAAGAAGCCATCGATGGTGTTGTTACCTACCCCGGAACCATTGTGAGCCGAAAGTTGGAAGAGGATTTGGATTATATCACCGAAACCAAGCCGATGTTAGGGGCATGGGGATATCAGATTTATATTCTTTCCAAGACTTTTGACAAATTGCCCGAAGAGATTCGGGATATTGTTACGCAAGCTGCTTCGGAATATGATAAGGATTTACTTGAAAAATTTTTTGAATATGAACGTCAGAAGGTCAAACCGATCTTGGAGAAGAAAATAAAATATCTTTCTCCGAATGCGGATCAGATGAAGCAATTCATTGAGTCGGCGCAGAAGACTTATGCCGAATGGTCAAAAACGGTTGATCCTGAATTTGCCAAAAAATTCATCGAACTGAGTCAGCAGTAATGAAATCGGGATGTAAGGATTACAAGAGATTGAATGATAAAAAATCCTTACATCCTGACAGAAATCCTTCAATCCTGATTCAAAAGGAGAAAGAACATGACACTGGGAAAGAAAATATTCATCGGATTTGCAATTGTGCTGAGCCTGACGATTGTCATGGGAATCTCGGGATATACTGCATTGAAATATGTGATGAAGGGAATATTTCTTTACGAAGAACTCAGCAAAAACAGGCTGTATTTTACATCGGCTTCCGACGCCGTAAATCGCTATTTGTCGAGTATTTATACAGAAGATCAGGATGTTGTTGAAGAGACAAAGAATAAAGCCTTGTCGGAGATGCAGATATTTTCGAAAGCCGCTGATAAATCCGTGTCGGAAATGATTTCCGTATTTCCTGAAAATAAACAAAAATTTCAGCATATCACAGAAGAAATCAAAGCATATCAGACAATATTCACCCAGTATATTGCTGCGGAAGCAAATAAAGAGAAGATCAGACAGCAATTGACTGATATTCATCCTCAAATTGACGGACATATCAAAGAGGCTTCTTTTCTGACAGAGGAAATGGCGAATCGTCATTCGCTGTTATTTGCAGCAAGCAAGAATTATTTCAACAAAAACTCGGATAAGCATTGGAAAGACATCGAGATCGCGTTGGCGGATACGCGAAAATCTTTTGAGGAGTGGTATAAAAAAATCGAGCGCAGCGATAGCTTGAAAAATATCGCTGAAAATATTCGGAAAAAGCTTGATCTCTATGCTTCGGAAATCGGAAAATATCGTGAGGAAGTCATCAGGCAAAAAAGTTATCAGAAATCTTTTTATGAGCACAATAAGACGCTTGCCTTTTTTTTACAGAGATTAGCGTTCTTATTACAAATAAGCTTGAAAACATTCAGAAACTCGCGCTGACAGTCATATTTGCCGTGCTGGTTATCGGCACAATTTCAGGTATTCTTTACGCGTTCATTTTTTCCCGAAACATTGCCGGAAATATCGGGAATGTAATCGAGGATGTCGGCAATGCTATCGAAAACATTGTATCCGTATCAGGCGGTATGGCTTCCGACAGTCAGCAGCTTGCCAACGGAGCCTCGACTCAGATGGCTGCTATTGCCGATTCATCCGCGTCTTTGGAAAAACTGACCGGAATAACTGTTCAATGCTCTGAAAATGCAGCTAAAATGAATGAAATGATGACGCTGATCACGGATATGATTGCTCAGGCAAACCGGGATATTAGCAATCTGGTCATTGCAATGAAGGCAGTATCGGAATCCAATCTCGAAACCGGAAAAATCATCGGAAATATTGACGGAATCGCGTTTCAGACCAATCTGCTGGCATTGAACGCTGCAATCGAAGCTGCCAGAGCCGGAGAAGCCGGAGCCGGATTTTCGGTGGTGGCACAGGAGGTCAGAAACTTGGCAGTCCGGGTTGCCGAAGAAGCAAAGATGACCTCCGAACTGATCGAAGTAACGCTGAGCAAAACAAAAGAAAGCTCCGAATTTTTAAGTAAAACCGAAGAGACATTTCAAAATATCATCATCACTGCCGGAGATGCGCTCAATCTGATGAGTGAGGTTGACAAGGCTTATGATGAGCAGAATCAGGGGATTCGTTCGGTGAACACCGCTATGGCAGAAGTGGAAAAGGTAACGCAGATCAATGCTGCCCATGCTGAGGAATCTGCGGCTGCTTCGGAAGAATTGAACGGAATGGCAGCTCAACTCGGTGAATCGCTCAATACCCTGCTGATGCTTGTGGGAAAACGGAAAAAAGAAAATTGATTCTGAAGCGAATATGCCCTATAATCGCATCAGAAAATGAAGCAATTAAGAGTTTGTTATGCAATATAAATAGGGATATATTGACCTGATGAATCCTTGTATTCTTTCAATCTGCATGATGGGCAGAAACGATAATTATTGCGGCGATTTTTTATATCGGATGGAGACCGCGCTGAATTTTACCGCAAGAAATATTCATGTGCTGAACTTGCAGAATGCTATCGAAGTCGTGATTACAGACTGGGGCAGTGATATCAGGCTGTCGGAAGTATTGAACTTAATCCCAGAAGCTTACGGAATCTGCCGATTTATATATGTGCCGCCGGAAATGGCGTCTGCCTTCAGTTCCGCACAAAGTCCTTTCAATTCGGCTCTTGCAGCGAATGTCGCATTCAGACGGGCAAGAGGGGAGTATATCATGTTCACGCCTGCGGATGTGTTTATGCCGGGCATGAGCATCAGAAATCTGATCGAAATTCTGAAACACGAATTTCCGGTTTCCTTTATGCCCGAAGAAGCGTATATGCTGATCCGGCGAAAATACATCCCGTGGCAGTTATTGGATAAAAAACCGGACATGGCAGTATTGGAAGATTTTTTACTCAAAAATACGCATCTGCTCTGGGATGGTCAGTTTTATCCGGGTTTGAACGGCAATATGGGCGCGATGCTCATGCACCGGAAATTTTACGAGCAAAGCCGGGGATTTGACGAGCGCCTCAAAGGCTGGGGCTGGTGGGATATCGAACTCGGTCTTCGGATGAATCTGAATCATCGCTGTGTTGAATTGTCGTATTTTGGTATTTTTTCGTATGATATGGATCAGAATCCTGCTCTGCGTTCCAAAGACATCAATAAAAATGCCAATCCGCACAATGTGGTCAATATGGCATTGCAGGTCAATGACGACAATTGGGGGCTTGGCGATCAACCTTTGGAAATTTATACCGCTATACCCAAACCTCTTCGGGATGCGCCGAGAAACATCAGTCCTGCGGTGAATCTGAGCAGAAATGCGTTTCTGAATCACTTGTCCGATAAAACGGTTATCCATCAGATATTGAATATTTTCGGTCAGGAACTGCGTCAGGATCAGGAATGGGCAGCATTGTATCTGCTGACATATTACGCGGCAATTGTCAGACCTTCGAAGTATCTGGAGTTCGGATTCGGAAAAACTGCGGCAGGCAATATTGTCGCGGTATGCAATTCCTGTGCGGAAATTTTCGGCGTCAATGATCTGCAGCCGGAGCATTTTTATCAGTATCCGCATAATATTTCAACCATATTGAAAAACAAATTCAACTATATGGGAAATTTGCGCTATGTTCCCGGAGATATGACCACCGCGATTGAACGGCTGGAACGTGTCGAAGGCAGGATTGCTTATGAACTGGTCTTGTTCAGACCCGATCTGCTGCAGAGGGATCACGGCAAAGTGCTTCAGGCGATATTGGAACATTTGTCAGTCGGCGGTGCAATGATTTATACCAGCATAAATCCGGCAATGTTCGAAGCCATAGACCGCCTGATGATTCAGCATTATCCGAATCATATCTATCTGCATTCTCCGAAGTATAAAACTGCAATTTTTATCAATAAACAGGTCGGTACGGAAGCGTATTTCTATCCTCGTGCAGGGCAATTCGGAGAGGATTTTTTGGAAGAAGTTCTGAAGTCATCATGAAAATGGTTCACGCAAAGACGCGAAGGTGCAAAGAGATCGGAATTTTTCTGCCTGTTTTTTTCCTTTGCGACTCTGCGTCTTTGCGTGATAATCCGATAATGTTTGAGGTAATTTCAAAGTACTATAAAATATCGGACAAAGATAGCCTAAAAAACAGTAAACTGTGGCAATTCGAACATCACCACAGTTTCCGCAACTCTGCGGTGATTAACCGGAGATCATTTTTTCGATCCGAAGTCTCAGCGCATTGAGACGGATAAAGCCTTCCGCGTCTTTCTGACGATATACCGAATCGTTTTCGAATGTCGCAAAATCTTCCCGATACAGCGAATAGTCGGATTTTCTGCCCAAAATTCGGACATTGCCCTTGTAAAGCTCGATTCTGACCACACCGCTGACGTTTTTCTGAGTTTCATCAATCATTTTCTGCAAAACCCGCATTTCCGGCGAAAACCAGAATCCGTAATAAATGAGTTCCGCATATTTGGGAATCAGAGAATCTCTCAAGTGCATGACTTCCCGATCCAAGGTAATGGATTCCATAGCAATATGCGCGGCTCTCAGAATCGTGCCTCCGGGAGTTTCATAGACCCCGCGGGATTTCATGCCCACAAAGCGGTTTTCAACGATATCCGCTCTGCCGATGCCGTGCTTTCCGCCCAAAACATTGAGTTCTTTCAAAAGTCTTGCCGGAGAAAGCGGTTTGCCGTTGATCGCAACGGGATTTCCCTGCTCGAATCCGATTTCAATCACTTCGGGCATATCCGGCGCGTCTTTGGCAGATACGGTCAGCGTAAAAATATTGTCTGGCGGCTCGCTCCACGGGTCTTCCAAAATTCCGCCTTCATAGCTGATATGCAGCAAATTGCGATCACTGCTGTACGGTTTTGCCGGTGTTGTCGGAACATCAATGCCGTGAGTGCGGGCAAACTCCATCAGGTCTGTCCGGGATTTCATGGTCCATTCCCGCCAAGGCGCAACAATTCGGATTCCCGGATTGAACGCATAGTAAGTTAGCTCGAATCGCACCTGATCGTTGCCCTTGCCGGTGGCTCCGTGACTGACCGCGTCCGCGCCTTCGATCTGGGCAATTTCCATCTGACGCTTGGCAATCAGGGGGCGGGCAAGCGATGTTCCCAGCAGATACTGTCCTTCGTAAATCGCATTGGCGCGAAACGCGGGAAACACATAATCCCTGACAAATTCTTCTTTGAGATCATCAATATAAACCTTTGATGCCCCTGTTTTGAAGGCTTTTTCCCGTGCGCTATCCAATTCTTCTTCCTGACCGATATCTGCTGAAAAAGCAATCACTTCACACTGATAGGTCTCAACCAGCCATTTTAAAATAACCGACGTATCCAGCCCGCCGGAATATGCCAATACCACTTTTCTGATCTTATCTGACACTTCGATACTTCTCCTCTGATCTTTTTTCGTTCATTATAGGAATGATAGCGATAAATTGCAAGCGGCAAATCGCTCCTGACGAATACCTTGACTTTATCCGAAGATTTCCCGATAATAACGTAATTCAGAAATATCTCAGGCAAGGCCGGCTTAAGGAGAAAAATAGTGAATTCCGATCTGCTATATGATGATAAAACAACAACTATCGCGGTTCAAATGCTCAACAGTCTGTTTATTATCATTATTCTTTTTCTGCATCATATAGCCTATACCCCGTATTATTTTCATTTTTATAACATTCCGTTGTTTCTTCAGAAATTGTCGGTCGGCGGATTTTTCTTTCTTTCGGGCTACAAACTTTCGAAGTCAAAAGCAACAGACAGTGTCAGAGATTTTTTCATCAACAGGTGTTTCAGAATTTATCTGCTGTATGTATTCGGATTGATAATTTTTTCTTACACCGCTTATCCATATATGAATAAAGGACATTTGCCGTCATATCAGAATTTCATACTTCACGCGTTATGTCTTCAGTCAATATTACCGAATTTTTTCGGAAATAATTATTTCACGCTCTGGTTTTTCAGCATCCTCTTTTATTGTTATTGTTTCTTTCTTCTGACACGCAAAATTGCCGGAAAAACATTCTTGTTTATTGTCGTTACTCTCTTGAATATTCTCTGTATTTTTATAGTGAATCAGGCTGCCCATCAGATAAATCTCAATCTGTTTCAGCCGGATTTGAATATTTATCTGATTTTTTTCAGTGCAGGGATAATTTGTTTTCATCAGCAAAAATCGGTCCGCCGCTTTGATAAATATTATCTCGTTTTATCCTGCTTCGGTTTCATCTGCCTGATATTACTTTATAATTTTTTTTATTCCCAAATACCCCATGCTGCTCATGCGGAATTTTTCCTTATAATGATCGGTACGATTCCGTTTTATCCGGCGGTTTTCAGAATGGTCGGAAAGCGGAAAATACCGGATTCGCTTCTTAAAATATCCGATTTCATATCCTATTCATCATTCTGCGTGTTTCTGTTCCACAGATCGATCTGGTCGGTCATGGCGGTAATTTGGTATGAAAAATCTTTGTATCAATTCGCCTATATCACGATCATCGGAACGTTGCTGATTTTTCTCTTTTCGTTCTGTATGCAGAGAACGTATGACAGCCTGATCGGATATTTGAAAAAATCCTGATTGTCGGATATCCCGGCATAAACTGCCGAGATATCGTATGAAATACCTAACACGCCCGGTAGCGCTGTGCCAAGGGATAACGCCTTCCGTATCCGAAAGCTTTGGAAGTAACTTTCAAGCCGGGCGCCGCCTGATGTCGTTTGTATTCGTTTCTGTCCACACGGCTGATCACATCTCTGACCAATCTGAAGTCGAATCCCATTTCCGCAATTTCATCCGGCGTTTTCAACTCTTCGATGTATGCCTTCAGAATTTTATCCAAGATATTGTATGGCGGCAGATCATCCTGATCGGTCTGATCCGGTTTGAGTTCCGCAGAGGGGGCTTTGTCAATAATCCGCTGAGGAATCAGTTCTTTTTCAGCATTGATAAGATTCGAAAGTTCATACACAACGGTTTTCGGAACATCGGAAATCACGGCAAGTCCGCCGCTCATATCGCCGTAAAGCGTACAATACCCCACCGCGAGTTCGGATTTGTTGCCGGTGGTCAGCAGCAATGAGCCGTTTTTATTGGAAAGTCCCATGAGAATCGTTCCACGTATGCGC
>CAZMDM010000541.1:0-3562 GCA_964564775.1 uncultured Desulfonema sp.
CATGGCTATCTTTCTGTCTTCATCTTCCGGCGAAGTAATGTTAATCCAAAGCGTTTCAGGATCATAAGAACTTTCTGTAACGCTGATCAGTTCGACTTCGGGAAACTTTCCTTTGATGGCATTCATCAATTCCTGAATAAGTTCTTCTTGCTTGAAATTTATTCTCATGCCGACTCCTTTCCGATGATACTGAGCATTTCTTCTGATTTACGGAGTTGTTGAGCAGCAGCCTGTCTGCTTACATTTTCACTTTTATAATCTGCTTGATCTCTGAGAGCCTGCATATCTGAAAGATACGATTTCAGCTTGGACGGATAGACTTTTTGCCGATGAATCAGTTTCCCGCTGAATTCCGCCTGAACCCATTTATGGTCAATTTTTTCTCTTCTGACACCTTTTGCTAAAAGTGCTGAGACAACTGCCTGTAAAGCAGCGTAATATGCGCGATTTACGCAGGCGTCATAAAGATCGTTTTCAAAACATATTCGAGCCGCACGCAGATTGTCTTTTGCTTTGTTTAAAAATTCCATCAGTTCACCACATTTCTGAGAAAAACCCGATCTTCAATCGTAAATATGCTGTTATCCGCGCCGATCATTTTTATACGGATTTCGACAATTCTGATATTGCTCGTCGGAAAAAGGGAAGACAGCGCTGGCGAGTCATGTTTTTCATAATAATTTAATAGAAAATCACTGATATTATCACTCAGAATATCATCATTCGTACCTGACTTCAATTTCAGCGTATTGCCATCTTTATATACGATCATCGAACCGAACTGCAATGAATTTTGGGTAGGAGCGGAAATCGAAGTTGCGGCATTTAGTTCTTTGACAATACGCGCCATTGCCGCCTGAGCTTTCTGAAGAGTTTCGGTTTGCTGCCTGGCATAAATATACCCATTGACCACCTGAACCATTCCCATACTGACAATCATGCCGATAAAACCGACGATCAATACGGAAACGATAATTTCGATCATTGTGAAACCGTGATGATCTGAGATAATATTCTTCATGGCAGCCCTTTAATTGACATTTGTAAATAAGTTTGTCAATACTGTTCCGCTATCATTGGTAATGGTTACTTTCAAAATAGTTTCAGGCTCACCGGACAAAATATCTTCTTCCTGATATGTATCCGCTGAAACAGAGGTGAATTTGATAAATTTATTTTCCTGAACCGTATAGGTTCCGTATTCATTGGGTATCGGTAAAGCAATTTTATTTTTCAACTCGCTCAGACCGGACATTTTTGTCCATGTCAGCGTTCCGTCAGTTATCGGGGATAGCCCGCTTTCGAAATTCGGTTCGGTTTTTCCACTTTTGCCTGCGCTGATACATCTGTAAATATATCCCCGATTCACACCGGGGCTGTATTCTTTGGCTCGGACCATTGACAACTCGGGATAATACGTCAGTTTCTGCCATCGGGGCTGGAGTTTCTGCCATTCGGGATGATTTATCGCATAGTCCGCGATCATATTTTCCATGACTTTATGAAGATCGTAAAATTTCTGAACATCTGAAAGGTTTTTTTGGCTTTCGACAAACGCGGAGTTGAAGTATAAATACAGTATCCCTCCTCCTATCGAAGTCAGCAGCAGCACCGCAATGATTTCGATCAATGTAAAGCCCGTAGGACAACGTATCGCTTTCATTGGATGAATCCTGTATTTCTTATGATAGTGATTTTATTTCCGCCTGCAAACTCAACAGTCGTATCAGTAGATGACACCGAACCTTTCTTATCGAAGGTTATGGTAACAGGGATAATGCTTATCCCTTGCGGCAGAGTATAGTTTGCAGAACTCTGTCCCGGTAAAAATTCATCCGTACTGATACCATCTTTGATTTTGAATAATGTATATGTGTTACCTGAAAATCGGATTCCCCAGCTTATCGTATCATTGGATAACGCCATTGACTGCGCATATCTTAAGTGAGCTTTGGCAATATCTATCTCTTTACCGAGTTCTGTATTGTCTGATAAGGCAGAACTCAGCAAAATCAGGCTGATAACACAAATCATCGTGAGAACTGAAATAATTTCAATCAGCGTAAAGCCGATGTTTTTTACATATCGCTCAAACATGATCGCGTGTCCTGATAAAGTTATGGCGAAGCCACCACCGTCGGGTTGTCTCTTATCCAAATCGCCGGACTTGTTCGGTCAGAGCGAATGCGTTTCAATAGCACAGGATTTTCCATTGACATAAACCTGAGTGTTCCGCCATATATTTTCGGAGGCGGTTTGGGATCCGGTGGATCGTTTGTAACCCACGAATAATTATCTCCTAAATTATATCCCTCAGTATCATCCGCTGTCATAGCTTCAAACAAGAAATTATCATCCTGATATGTGCCTGACAGCAATTGTCTTGCCCACATCAGCTCTTCCCGTCCGTTGAGTTCGGCAACTCCCGCGTCTATGGCTCTATTTTTGGCATCTTCTTCCAATGCAACATATCTCGGCGCGGCTGTTGCCGCCAAAACGCCCAGAATAATCAGCACTGAAATCACTTCGATCAGTGTAAAACCATTTTCATCCTGTAAAAGATTTTTATGGTTTTTCATTGCTTTATTCTCCCTTCCCAGTCCGAAAGGGTTTTTTGCCTCACTAAAAAAGCCGGGCTACCCTAATAAAATTAAGACAACCCGGCTGTCTTTTCAAGACCCGTGGCTTTCCGTCCCCACCTTCCGATGAGTTTGGCTTTTTCTTAATCACCATATTTACACCTTGTCCGGTAAGGATATAATATAATCCCATCCTTTTGTCAACTCCTAAAATCCATCATTTTAGAATATTGGATAGGATAATATAACTTTAATTATAGAGTATAATCAGAAAAGATGTGTCACCAAACACCTTTATCACTTTTTCTCCGCAATGATACCATCTAACATTCTCGCATCAGTATAGCCAATATCAATCGGTTCGGAAGATAAAAAGGTTGATTCCGAATAATTTTCTTTGTCAGAATCTTGTTTTAATAGTTCTTTAAAGTACAGTTCCCTTATACTTATGCTTACGTCAATATCACTTAGTTTTTTACTCATAAACAAGTGTCCCGGTTGTAAGTATTTCCCATACCAAAGGGTCTTCTTCAACAAATGTCGCTGAATTGAAAGGAACGGGTTCTATTCTGCTGTCAACGGAATATGCTATTTTCATCAATCGGATTCGCTCATTGAATCTGTCATCACTTAGTTCAGGAGAAACAATGGCTACATCAATGTCGCTAAACCCGTTTTCAACACCTTTTGCATAAGAACCGAAAATATAAGCTTTTTCAGGTTTTATCCCGTTTTCGTTCAGTTTTACCAGAAACAAACCTACTTTTTCTTTTATCAAAGCATTGATTTCAACCATTTGAATATAGCCTCTGTTTCTTCGATTTCATTTTTTGTAAATTCTTCAGTGCATTTCTGTCTGAATTTTCTTTTTTCATCAGGGTATCTTGATTCAAGATTGAAGCTTGTAATTTTTATCAACGCATCTCTCTGTGCGTCATCTAACTGAATATCCGAAATTTCTGAAAGTCTTTGATGATTATGCA
>CAZMDM010000542.1:0-8480 GCA_964564775.1 uncultured Desulfonema sp.
AAAGTTTAAAAAATCAGCAAGATTCAAAATCGGGGTCTGAATGAGGCAGAGATGATGAGTCATATGGGTGTCAAACAAAAACTCGATGACAATTTGGAGACCACGCCTCAGGATCGTCAGAATCTGGTGTTTTCGGCAACCAGACCCAAAGAAGTGGCGCATATCGCATCGAATTATATGGAAAACCCGGTGGAGCTGAGTGTCGGCAGAAAAAATTCCTCAGCCGAAAGTGTGGAACATCAGTATTTCATGGTTCCTGCAAAAGACAAATATTCGGCATTGAAGCGTTTGGTGGATTATTATCCCGACATTTATGGCATTATTTTCTGCCGAACCCGCGTCAGCACGCAGGAAATTGCGGATAATCTGATCAAAGACGGATATAACGCGGAATCGCTTCACGGTGATCTGTCTCAGGTGCAGAGGGAATATGTCATGCGGAAATTCCGGGATAGGCATATCCGGCTGCTCGTGGCAACAGATATTGCGGCACGAGGTCTGGATGTGAACAATCTGACGCATGTCATCAATTACGATCTTCCTGATGAAACAGAGGCTTATACTCACAGAAGCGGTCGTACAGGAAGAGCGGGAAAAACCGGGCTTTCGCTGACCATCATCAATATGAAGGAACGGTACAAGATCGAAAGAATCGAAAAAGCGGTCAAGGTGAAAATTACGCCCGCGCCAGTTCCTTTGGGAAGACAAATCTGCGAAAAACAACTGATTCATCTGACAGAGCGTCTGACATCGGTTAAGTTGGAGGATGATAAACTTTCTCCCTACATGCCTGCTGTCATGGAAAAACTTGCGGATGTGAGCAAAGAAGAGTTGGTGCGCCATTTCATATCTCTGGAATTCAGCCGTTTTCTGAATTATTACCATAATCTTCCCGATATCGCTCCGATGATCCGGGAAAAAGAAAAAACCGTTGTGAAAAAATCGCGTTCCAAAGAATCTTCGCCGGTCAGAAAAGAACGCGGCAGATACGAGGATGAGCCGTCAGACAGAAAATCGCGGGGGAAAAACGGCAAAAACGGTTTTACCTCTGTGATGATCAATTTCGGCAGACAGGATCAGATTCTGCCGCCTCAGTTGATCGGGCTGATCAATCAGACCACCAAAAATCGGCATATCCGGCTGGGACGTATTGATATTGATAAAAATTTTTCCAAAATTCAGGTGGAAAGCCGCTATGTAGACGATGTGTTCAAGGCTCTGAAAGGGAGTAAGTTCAGAGGGCGGAAAATACAGATCGAAAATGCTTGAGCAATAAGCCTGAGATGTTTGAATAGCGGATGATAATTTCCCCTTGTCAGCATTAATGATGCCGGCAAGGGGTTTTTCAATTTACAGGACGAGCTTCTGATGGGGTAATGAGCCATGAAAAGTTACAGTGTCAAAAAAGGAATCGAGCGAGCGCCGCATCGCGCGTTGTTCAAAGCAATGGGATATACGGATACGGAAATCGGACGTCCGCTGGTCGGGATTGCCAACTCGGCAAATGCGATTATTCCGGGTCATGTTCATCTCAATCAGATCACGGACGCGGTCAAAACCGGTGTCCGCATTGCCGGAGGAACCCCCATCGAATTCGGAACCATCGGCATCTGTGACGGAATTGCCATGAATCATATCGGCATGAAATATTCTCTGGCAAGCCGGGAACTGATTGCGGATTCGATAGAGGTCATGGCAATCGCTCATGGATTCGATGCTCTGGTGATGGTTCCCAACTGCGACAAAATCGTTCCCGGAATGCTGATGGCAGCAGCAAGGCTCGATATTCCTGCGATTGTCGTCAGTGGCGGTCCCATGCTGGCAGGATATCATCCTAAAAAAGGCAAGATCGATCTGATTACGGTGTTCGAATCGGTGGGAGCGGTTCGCAGCGGAAATATGAGCGAAGACGAGCTTTCGGAAATCGAAGATTTTGCATGTCCCACCTGTGGTTCCTGCGCGGGCATGTTCACCGCCAACTCCATGAATTGCCTGACCGAGGTTATCGGCATGGGACTTCCGGGCAATGGAACCATTCCTGCGGTTATGGCTGCCCGAATCCGCCTTGCCAAAGAAGCCGGAATTCAGATTATGAATCTGTGGGAAAACAAGATCACTCCGAGCAGAATTATGACGGAAAAAGCCTTTATGAATGCACTTACTGTGGATATGGCACTGGGATGCTCCACCAATACCGTGCTTCATCTGCCTGCGATTGCCAAGGAAGCCGGAGTTCCGATTGATCTAAATCTCGTCAATGAGATCAGCCGGAAAACGCCGCATATTTGTTCCTTAAGTCCCGGAGGCAGACATCATATCGAGGATTTGTATCGCGCGGGCGGCATTCAGGCAGTGATGAAACAATTGGCAGACGCGGGTTTGCTGAATATGGATTGTCTGACCGCTACGGGAAATACGATAGAAAAAAATCTTAAATCTGCTCAGGTTTCAGACCCGGAAGTGATTCGCCCCTTGCATAATCCTTATCATGCTCAGGGCGGACTGGCGGTGCTGTTCGGCAATCTTGCACCGCGGGGCTGTGTGGTCAAGCAATCCGCAGTACTGCCGGAAATGCTGAAACATGAAGGACCTGCAAGGGTGTTCGATTCCGAAGAAGACGCGACTGCCGCGATTTTGGGCGGAAAGATCGTCAAAGGCGATGTGATCGTGATTCGCTACGAAGGTCCCATGGGCGGACCCGGAATGCGGGAAATGCTGACACCGACATCTGCGATTGCGGGTATGAAGTTGGATGCCCATGTTGCTCTGATTACAGACGGACGCTTTTCCGGCGGAACCCGGGGAGCCGCTATCGGACATGTATCTCCCGAAGCCATGCAGGGCGGTATCATCGCTATTGTGAAAGAAGGTGACAAAATCACCATTGATATTCCTGCAAAAACCATCACGCTGAATGTCTCCGAAACAGAGATCGGAAGCCGTATGGCACAATGGAAAGCGCCCGCGCCTAAGATTACTCACGGCTACATGGCGCGATATGCCAAAATGGTCTCATCCGCGGATACGGGCGCTGTTGTCCGATAACCTCTGTCTGAATCAGAATTTTCGGAATTTCGGAATTACCGGGATCAAATCTGCTATAATCCGATTCCGGTAATCGTTTTAATTTCATTGAATTAGTGTTGACTTTTCCCCTGAATTTTTTTACTCTTTCCCCGATATTTATCCCAATGCGCCTTACGATGCCCCACATCGTCGGAGAGCAAGATACTTATGAACAGAAAAATCAGAGTACTGGTGGCAGACGACAGTATTTTTTCTAGAGAAATGATCAAGACAATATTGTCCGAAGATTCTGAAATCAGCGTCATCGGAGAAGCGGTGAACGGCTCGGAAGCGGTTATCAAAACAGCAGAACTCAAACCCGATCTGGTTACCATGGATATCAACATGCCGATCATGGACGGAATTCAGGCAATTCGGCAGATTATGGCATCTTATCCGGTTCCGATCATGGTGATTACCTCTAGTTCAGATGCAGACCTCGCATACAAAGCCATTTCCAAAGGCGCTCTGGAGGTTTTTCCCAAGCCGGATGTTCATATCGGCAATATGAAAGAAATTATAAATAAAATAAAAGTGCTGTCCAAAGTCAGGGTTATTTCTCATATTATTCCGCTTCAACCGCCGAAGGGTACTCAAGGTAGCAAGTGGGATAAAAAATATGAAACTTCGAATCGAATCGTGGCGATAGCTTCTTCTACCGGAGGTCCGAGAGCATTGTCCGTGCTGCTGTCCGAAATGCCGGAAGATTTTTCCGCACCGATTGTTATTGCCCAGCATATTACCGATGATTTCGTATCAGGCATGGCAAAGTGGCTGGGCAGTATTTCAAAACTCAGGGTAAAACTTGCCGAAAATGGCGAAACTCCGGTCAGAGGAACAGTGTATCTGTGTCCGTCTGAAAAACATACAAAAATCAATTCGGGAAAACGATTTTCGTTTCAAGCAAAAGTTCCCGAAGATATTTATTTTCCGTCCTGCAATCTTCTCCTGTCTTCGGCCGCAGAAGCTTACGGCGCGAGCTGTATCGGTATCATTCTGACCGGTATGGGAGATGACGGGGTTTTGGGAATCGGAAAAATCAAAAATGCTGGCGGAATCACCATTGCCCAGGATGAAAAAACATCGGTTGTGTTCGGAATGCCCAGAGTGGCAATCGAAAGCGGCTGTATTGACAAAGTACTTCCGATTCACGATATGTGCAAAGCCATATCAAGTATTCTCAAAGGTAGGTAAGTGATGCAGATCGATATGATACCTTTTGAAAAACTGATTCGGGAAAAAACAGGGCTTTCTGTCAAAAAAGACACTCGGGAATATTTTTGTCAGAAAATCTGTCAACGAATCAGTGAAAAAAAGGCGAATACAGCATATAACTATCTGAATCTTATTAAAAAAGACTCTGATGAATTTTATCATATCGTCAATTTTCTCACGATCAATGAGACCTATTTTTATCGGGAGCCGCTTCACATTGCTTTGTTTTCCCAGCATATTGTTCCCGAAATTCTCCGAAACCGATCATCCTGCAAACCTGTCAGGATTCTGAGCGCGGGCGTTTCCACCGGGGAAGAAGCTTATACGCTAGCAATCGAATTATTCGAAACATATGGCATGTACCTGAATAACAAGCACTTCTCGATCATCGGCGTGGATATAGACCGGGGAGCCATCGAAAAAGCAAAGCAGGGAATTTATTTCGGACGCTCATTTCGGAGTCTGTCACCGCATCTCAGACAAAAATATTTCGAACCGCTCGGATCCCATCGATATTCCGTAAAAAAACATATTCGAGATATTGCGGAGTTTTACTTTCTAAACCTGATGGATACGCCTTATCCCGACTTTATGAAAGGCATGGATATCATTTTTTATCGCAATGTATCCATTTATTTCGATTCGGATGTTCAGAAAAAAATATTTGAAAATTTATCTGAAGTATTGAATGATAATGGCTATCTGATTCTTGGGTCGGCAGAAACTCTGTCGCATACCTTTGATATACTGCCTCTTGTGGAAATTTCCGGGGTATTCCTGTATCATAAAAAAAAAGCGGAAGTCCGGGAGCAGCCATATTTGTTTTGCGAGCCGCAGTTCACTGTCAGCACACCTCCGCTCTTACAGATCATCAATTCCGATCATTCTGAGAATTTCGAAAATTCTGAAAACTCTGATCCGTGCTTTGACGATGCTCTGGCGTATGTCAGAAAGAAAAATTATGTCAAAGCTTTTGAAGTGCTGGATAGTATGATTGAATCTGATACGGACACTCTCAGAGCATACTGTCTGAAAACTCATCTTCTCATCAATCTTCAACAGCTTGAAGAAGCAAAAAAAATCTGCCTAAAAATTATCGAAAAAGACAGTCTGTGTGCTGAAGGATATTTTTTATCTGCCCTGATTGCAAGACTCGGATGTCAGCATGACATTGCCGTAAAACGCTTCAAAGAAGCGGTGTATCTGAATCAGTCTTCGTGGATCGCTCACTTTTATCTGGCACAGGAATATCAGGCTCTCGGAGAAGAAATGCCTGCCCGGAGGGAATATTCGATTGTAATGAAACTCTTAGAAAAGGGATTGTTCAAAGATCACGGACTTGTCTTTTTTCCGTTTTCATTCACTGAAGACGATGTGATCCGGCTGTGCCGATACCATATCGGAAAACAGAAGCGAGGGTGATTTGGGATTTGACAAAGCAAAATTTCTGCTCAGAGTTGTTTCCGAAAGCAAAGACCATGTGTTAAAGCTCAGAGAAGGCTTGCTGACGCTTGAAAAGCATCCCGAAGATGAGGATACCTTAAATTCGGTGTTTCGTCTGGCACATACAATCAAAGGCGCATCCAAAATGATGAAACTCAGCGCTATCAGCGAGCTTTCGCATAAGTTTGAGGATGTGATGGATGCGCTCAGACAGAAAAAAATCCGTCATGGCAAAGCCTTGTCCGATATGCTGTTCAAAGGAGTGGCGGAAATCGAAAAAATGCTGGATATCATCTCTGCCGGAAATGAAAACCCGGAAATTCCGACAGAAATCTGCGACTGCCTTGAGAAAATTGCCAAAGGCGAATTGATCGAAGAATCCGTATCTCTGCCCGAAGCTCCGCTGGATCCAAAAATTCCTGTCCCCATTGCTCCTCAGCCATCAACTGTTCCATCAGCGTCTGTTCAGTCCTCTCCGCCCCTCAATCCTCAATCCTCTTTCGAGACTATCCGCTTAAGAGCGGACAAATTGGATGAGCTGATCAAACTCATGGGAGAGATTGTTTCGGGACACAGCCGTTCCAAACAGCGTCTGAACGATATGAAACATATCGAGCGGTTGATGAGACGGCATTCGGAAATGATGAGCGATATCGGAGACAAGTTTAAAGAGGAAATGCTTCAGACCGCGAAATCGCTGCATATCGCATTGAAAAAGCTCTTGTCCGATTTTCGGGAAGACGCGAATATTCAGAGTCTCCTGACCGCAGACCTTCAGGACAGGTCTTTGAAACTGCGGATGATTCCCTTATCCACGATTTTCGATACATTCCGCATGACCGTCAGGGATTTGTCTTACTCTTCGGGCAAAGAAGCCGACCTGATTATCGAGGGCGGAGAGACCGAGCTGGATAAAAAAATCATCGAAAAAATGGGAGATTCGCTGATGCACATGATCCGCAATGCGATAGTTCACGGCATCGAAACTCCTAAAGAACGGATCAGAATCGGAAAGCCCGGTATCGGCATCATCCGCTTGTCTGCACGATATGAAGGCGGCAATGTGGTGATCGAACTTTCCGATGACGGCGCGGGAATTCCGGTCAGCCGACTCAGAGAAATCGCTTTGAGGAAAAAAATCTTCGATGAAACGGAAATTGCTGCTATTTCCGACACGGATATTATCAATCTGATCTTCAAGCCCGGGTTCAGTTCCAGCGATATTATCACCGATCTGTCCGGCAGAGGCGTAGGAATGGATGTGGTCAAAAAAAACATTATCGAGGATTTGAAAGGCGCGATTCGCATCCGAACTGACGCGGGACAGGGAACCTGTTTTCATATCCGGCTGCCGCTGACCATTGCCATTATCCGGGTCTTGTTTATCCGGGTTTCCGATACCACCTTTGCTGTGCCTGCCCATTTTATCCATGAAATCATCCGGGTATCGGAAAACGATCTTATTCGGATTACGGATAAGCAGGCAGTGAAACTCAGAGATCAGATTATTCCGATGATCTGTGTCAGAGACTTGCTGAATCTTCCCGGTGTCCGCGACAGTATATCGAAATCCCGATCTTCGATGCTGGTGCTGATAGCCACGATAGGAGACGAAAAACTGGGCATGGTCATTGACGATCTGCTCAACGAGGAAGATGTGGTCGTAAAACCTCTGCCGCTGCTGATGAAAAACCTGCAATGGGTGTCCGGTGTGGTCATTTCGGGAAAAGATGAGCTGTTCAATGTGCTGCATATTCCCAAAATCATCGAATCTGCCAAAGAGACAAAGACGCGCCCGATGATTCGGGATTCTGTCGAAAAAACTGCCGAAGAGACAAAAGCAGTTCATATTCTAGTGGCAGATGATTCGGTAACCACCAGAGATATTGAGAAAAGCATTCTGGAATCTTACGGCTATACGGTAACAGTTGCCGGAGACGGCATGGAAGCTCTTGAAAAGGCAAAGGACTTCCGCTATGATCTGGTGATTACGGATGTGGAAATGCCCCGACTGGACGGGTTTTCACTGACAGAAAAACTCAGGGCGGAAGACGCGTACAAGCATACGCCGATCATTCTGGTAACGTCTTTGGATAAAGAAGAAGATAAAAAGCGCGGGATTACGGTCGGTGCGGACGCCTATATTATCAAAGGCAGTTTCGATCAGTCTGCATTACTGGAATCGGTGCAGCATTTGCTGGGATAATTATGGAGATATATAACAACAAAGTTCTGGTATTGGATGATGACCCGTTTGTCAGGTCTATGCTGGAAGCGATTCTGGAATCCGGTGGCTATATGGTCAGTTCTGCCAGAAGCGGCAGGGAAGCGTTGCGACTGTTTTCCGAAATCCCCGATATCTCTTTAATTATTTCGGATATGAATATGTCTGAAATGAACGGCTTGGAATTTATCCGGGAAATTCGCAGACGCAATGCCGATGTTCCGATTATCGTCCTGACCGTCAATAAAGAAATCACGGTTGCGCTTGAGGCAATCCGCTGCGGCGCGAGCGATTATTTTCTGAAAGATGAGGATATTGAAGATACTCTGCTGATTTCTGTCGGCAATGCCATAGAAAAATATCGTCTCAAACAGCAAAATATTCAACTGATGGAAGAACTTCTCCTGAAAAATAAGGAATTGGAGCGCTTATCATTTCTGGACGGACTGACCGGTGTTGCCAATCGCCGCTATTTCGATAAAACCATGTCCGAAGAATGGGGACGGGCAATGCGTTCCCAAACTCTGTTGGC
>CAZMDM010000543.1:0-8258 GCA_964564775.1 uncultured Desulfonema sp.
AAGTGTGTATAAGAGACAGTTCATCTTGTTGATGATCTCCCTCGTCCTCACGCTCACCGTGCTTTTTCTGTCCCTTCAATTTTGGAAAAATAGTACTGATCCCTCATTTTCCATACCTCAGATATTGATTTTCTTCATCAAAATCCGATCTTTATAGAAATGTCAAGATTGAAATCTCACCACGTTTCTTTGACAAACAGATACCCTTGCCCCCAGACAGTCTTGATTCTCCGGGGCGATTTCGGATCATCCCCCAGTTTTTTCCGAAGCCGTGAAACAGCAAGATCGGCAGACCTGTCCAGCCCGTCATAATCTATTCCTTTCAGACGATAATACAGGCTGTTTCGGTCAACCACCACTCCGGCATGAGACGCGAGAAAGCAGAGCAGATCAAATTCCGATGTGGTCAGATCAACGATATTTCCGTCAAGAATCACGGTTCTGGAGGTTTTTCGGATATCGAGCGAGCCGAAAACGATTCTGTCATTTCCGTTGCTTTGGGAGGATGCTTTCTCTCCGCCTGTCCGGCGAAGCAAAGCCCGGATTCTTGCCAGCAGCACTCTCGGAACCACCGGTTTTTTGACATAATCATCCGCGCCGATTTCAAGCCCTGCAACCTGATCCATATCGTCTTCTCTCGCGGTCAGAATCAGAATCGGTTTTTGATATTCCGCCCGGATTTCCTGACACACCGACAATCCGTCTTTGCCCGGAAGCATCAGATCGAGAACCACAAGATCAGGATTTTCTTTGAGAATTCTTTCACAGGCTCTGTCGCCTCTGTGTTCGATCCTGACATCGAATCCGTGCGGGGACAGATATTCCCGGATCAGCGCGGAAAGTCGGACATCATCTTCAACCAGAAGTATTCGGACAGAATCGTTCATGAGTTTTGTTTCCCTTATCTTGACAATCACAGCAATGAACTGCCATGTCCCTATGAAACAGAGAAATTCCATAGGAACAGCACATAACAGCCTGGAAATTCGTTTCTGGGAAAGCGGATTTATATCGAATCTGAAAAATAATCACACCGAGCGATAAATCGCCCGGCTGGGAGCCGAAGCCTGCTTAAGCAGGCTTGAGCTTATAGCCCTGAAATTTATTTCGGGGCTTCGGGGCGGATTTTATAACAGAATATTTTTCAGATTTCATATTATACGCTAAAATGAAACCGATAACACCACTTTTCCGCCGAAAGCATTTTCGATATCGATTTTTCGGATGGTATTTCCGTTTTTGTCCTGAAGGTTCCATTCCCGGTCGAAATAATAGGTAACTCCGCCGGACAGCTTAACGGATTCCGAAAAATAAATATCCGCGACAATGCCGGTTCCGAATTCTTTGATTTCCAGCAGCCCCGAAGGAGAAACTTTGTTTTCCTCATCCAGACGGTATGTACCTCTGTTTCCGCTCAGATTGCAGGAAATATCGAACATTTCATTGAAGGAGTATCGGATTTCCGTCTGCGGAACGCCGATGGAAAAAGACCAGCCGGATTTTTCTTCTCCCTTCATATTCCATGAGAATCCGAAAATCGGCATCAATTCATTTTTCTCCGGCAGACGCTGATACGCTGCTCCGAGTATGAATGTCTTATGATCCGACAGGTTATAGGCTACGCCGATATTGGCTCCGTACTGATACGCGTCATCGGTTTGTTTTTCCCACGCGGCACCGAAATTTCCCCCGAAAAACATGCTCCATGTTTTGTCGAAATGATAAGAAAAATTGATGCCGATCTGACTCGAATACAGATCATCCCAGGGTTCGCGCCCATTGCTGAAAAAAATGCGTTCGGGATTTGTCCAGTTGTAAGCGGTCTGATTTCCGCTCAGGCTGATATCCATGCCGAACTGCTCATTGAATCTGACAGGCATGGAAACCGATATTCCTCCTGACAGAACTTCGACTTCTCCGCCTGCTCCTGCTTTGTCAGGCTCGATTTTCGAACCTGCGATTCCCATCCCTTCCGCATTCACCGACAATCCGCCGATTTCAACTGTTCCGGCAGTCAACGGGAACATCAGAAAAGTGATACTTATCAGGATTCCGGATAATTTTCCGATCCCTGCTTTTCCGAACAGATTTTTCACGATTTTCTTTTCTCCTTAACTATTTCTTCTGCGTTTTTACAGCGAGTTCTGCCCAAAGCCCTTTCTGTTTTTCCATCCCCATACCGATGGATAATGATCCTTTTTCCGCTCCCAGCATAGTACGCAAACTTTCGATATCCTTCACGCTTGCCCAGTTCAGCCCATCTCTGCTGATGTAAAATTCCCAATCTGTCTGAGGCTTACCGCTATTTCGGCTGTTATCGAACACAAAGTACAGTTTCTGTTTTGCCACCAGTTCGATTTCATTCTGACGTATTCCCAACAGTTCGTTGTCAAACTTCAGCTTCAACGGGATGATTTCGCCGCTGTTGATATAAAACACATATCCTGAAGGAAAAACCACATCATCACCGAAATTTTTCAATTCCGAATAATGCACAATCCGCTTTTCATCGAATTGTTTCTGCATGATCGCGGGTTTTGTGGTCGAACATCCTGAGAATATTACCATCATGATAAACAGCACAATGATTTTTTTCATAACCAAATCTCCTTGTTACCATAGTTTTCCGAGTTGTTCATCCAGATCGATTTTATAAAATATCCCTCAATATACAATTTTTTGAGCATCGGCGTCTGTTGGGATTATGTAACGGATTGTAACGAATTGTAATACCATGAACAAAATGATAGAATTCGAATCAGGATGCAAGGATTTTATAAAAAGTAAAGGACGATCTGCTGATTTCTATGATTTTTTCCGATCTCCATGATCAAAAAGCAGCGTCATCAGGAGCTTCAATCCTCCTTCAATCCTGATTCAGATGATCCTGCTTTTCAGACGATTCAGACAATTCAAGGCATCCAGCGGCGTCATGGTGGAAATATCGAGTTTTTTCAGCTCACTGATAATCTCATCGGTCGGTTCTTTGAACAGATCAATCTGCGCGGATTTCCGTTTCAAAGACGCGGGCGTTTCGGCGATCTGCAACTGGCGCACCGAAGTTCCTTTTTTTCCTTCGATATCTTCGAGAATCTTCTTGGCTCTGCTGACCACTTTTTCAGGGATTCCTGCAAGTCCCGCAACCTGAATGCCGTAGCTTTTGTTGATCGCGCCTTCCACCAATTTTCGCAGGAAAATAACCCGATCCCCGGATTCTCTGACCGCAATGGCAAAATTTTTCACTCTGGGCTTTAAAATCGCGAGATCGGTCAGTTCATGGTAATGCGTAGCAAACAGCGTTTTCACGCCTTTTCCTTTCAGATCATGCAGATATTCCGCAACTGCCCATGCAATCGAAAGTCCGTCGTAGGTGCTGGTGCCTCTGCCGATTTCATCCATAATCACAAGGCTTTGAGAGGTGGCATTGTTCAGTATATTGGCGGTTTCCTGCATTTCCACCATGAACGTACTTTGTCCCTGAGACAGATTATCCAACGCGCCGACCCGTGTGAAAATCCTGTCCGTGATACAGACATCCGCTTTCTGAGCAGGCACGAACATGCCGACATGCGCCATCAGCACAATCAATGCTACTTGCCGTAATACTGTGGATTTGCCCGCCATATTGGGACCCGTAATCATCAGAATCTGGCTGTCTCGGTCATCCATGCTGACGGTATTCGGCACGAACCGCTCGCCGGAAATCATCTTTTCGATCACCGGATGGCGACCATTCTCCAGATGCAGAATACTTTCGATATTCATCGCGGGTCTGCGATAATCGTTCTGTTCCGCAATTTCGGCAAAATTGAGCAGACAATCCAGCATTGCCAGAAACCTTGCAGCCTGCTGAATCGCGATATGCCGTTTGATGATTTCGGATCGAATCTCCTGAAATATCTGATATTCGAGTGCAGCCCGGCGCTCTTCCGCACTCAATGCCTTGATTTCGAATTGCTTCAGTTCATCGGTGATATATCGCTCCGCATTGACCAGAGTTTGCTTTCGGACATAATGCAGCGGAACGGATTTGGAATTGGCTTTGGAAACTTCGATGTAATAGCCCGATACTTTGTTGTATCGCACTTTGAGAGAGCCGATTCCCGTAGCCGTGCGTTCTTTGCTCTCCATTTTTGCCAGAAACTCTTTGCTGTTTTTGCTGATTTCGCACAATTCATCCAACTCGGGATGATAGCCGGGCTTGATAATGCCGCCTTCATTGGCAACCGGCGGTGCGTCTTCCCGGATGGTTTTATTGATCAGATCGGAAAGTTCATTCAATTCATGAAGATTGTCCTGCCATTGAAGCAGAGAGCTTTCGAATTTGCAAACCAGCGATTGAATCTGCGGCAGACTCATCAGCGAGTTTTTCAATGCCAGCATATCTCTGGGATTGGCATGACCCATCGAGATTTTTGATGAAAGCCGCTCGATATCATGGACAGATTTCAAAGATTCCCGGATACTTCGGCTGAGTACAATCTTGTCTTTGGCTTCGGATACTGCATCCAGACGCGCGTTGATTTTGGCAATATCTCTGAGCGGATATTTGAGCCAATGCTGCAACAGCCTTGCACCCATTGCGGTCATGGTCAGATCGACGACTTCGATCAGGGTTCCCTGTCTTGAGCTGCTTCGTAAATTTTTGAACAATTCCAGATTTCTGCATGAAAGCTCATCTATCAGCAGATGATCTTCGAAGTGCCAAGTTTCCAGACCGTTGAGATGCTCGATTTTCTGCTTCTGCGTATCTGCCACATAGAGCAGCAACGCACCGCACGCGGCAATGGCAGCTTGGAGATGTTCCGCGCCGAAGCCTTCCAAAGACATGACATTCAACTGCTCGATCAGCCGGGTACGTCCTTCGCGATAATCGAAATTATATTCCTGCTGATAATTAACGGAAATACCGGATAAAATATCCTTCAGAATTGTTATCTGAGAGTCCTGTCTGAGCGATTCGGGCATCAGCACTTCGCGGGGAGAAATGCGCTGAATTTCATGGCTTAGGATTTTGATATCTTCGGATTCGGCAATGCGGAAGGTGGCAGTGGAAATATCCAGCCATGCCATGCCGAAACGATTGCGGATTTTGGTGATGGCAAGAATGTAATTATTGGTTTTTTCATCCAGAAATTCGTTTTCGACAATCATGCCGGGCGTAATCACCCGAACCACTTCCCGGCGCACCAATCCTTTTGCCAAAGCTGGGTCTTCGGTCTGATCGCAGACTGCCACCCGGAATCCCTGCTCGATCAGCCGGGCAAGATAGGTCTGTACCGCACGCGCAGGCACGCCGCACATGGGAACCGGCACAGATTCGTTTTTGTTCCGGGAAGTTAAAGCAATATCCAATGCTTTGGACGCGACTTTGGCATCCTCGAAAAACATCTCATAAAAATCACCCATCCGATACAGCAGAATCGCATCTTTATACTGATCT
Source organism: uncultured Desulfonema sp. (assembly GCA_964564775.1). Classification (GTDB taxonomy): domain Bacteria; phylum Desulfobacterota; class Desulfobacteria; order Desulfobacterales; family DYRC01; genus DYRC01. Next base: position 5,444 of record CAZMDM010000543.1, read on the forward strand.
TTGATCGAGAGATACTGACGCAGCATCGGGGTCATGCGGGAAGTGTCCATAACTATTTGCCGAAACCGATAATGATTTTTTAAAAGTATGATATTTTTAGCATACTTTGAAATAATGCCTATAGAGATACTTATCGTGCATATTCGAGCTATAACAGGGTCAGCTATTTTTCATAATCAACCCGTATCTGCGCTCGCTGTGAGAAATGGTATGCAGCACGGTTTTGAGCATATCCGTCAGCGCGTTGCGGGACCATGTCCGAAGCTGTTCATCTCTGTTTCCGATGTCTTTGAAAAAATTCTGACATACTTTCCGGGATTCCATATCCCATTCAGTGGTAAAGCCCTTTTTGGAATTGTCCGTTGTCTGAATCTGCGGATAATCTCGCCTTCCGTGCGCCCAGTTGATGATATGCGAATAGAAAATCAGCGCGCGATCCAGCAAAATATACATGAACTGAATATTTTCATTGGGTCCTATTTTCATCTCATAGCCGCCGAGCTTGACCCCGTGCATTTTGCTGCTCGACATGCGTTTTCCTCCGATCAGAGCGGAACTCGCGCCGATCAGAGTTCCGACCGTTACGAACAAGCCCATGCTTGCACCTGCCATAGCCAATACATCAATGGCAGCACCCATCGCGCCTCCGGCAACTCCGCCTGCGAGCGCCAGTTGCAACGGCTTCAATCCCAGAAAATGCCATGTTTTTTTGCTGAAAAGCGACTCATTCAGGATCGAATTGGGCGGAAAATCGTAGTTGAAAAATATTGTGTCGGAACAGTTTTCGGATTTTTTTATAATGTTCTTTTTCAATGGCTTCGATGCGGCTGATATAATCGTTTTCGAGTTTCTGCCGGACATATTTTTCCTGTAATTTATCCGTGAAATGTTCGCTGACCGACAGCAGCAGACATTCCTTGAGCATATCGCAGATCAGTGCGGCGGTCTGCATATTGCGGCGTTCCCAATCTTCTTTGAACGCGGAAATCACGATCTCCAGATATTTCTGCCAATCCTGATCAATGCTTTTTAAGCTTTCCAGCAGCGCAATCCGCTCAGAATATGTGGCTTTATGGGCATTGAACACCCGCACCGAATTGAAATGTTTTCTCAGTTCGTTTTTCCATTGCTCCAGAAAATCGGTTTCGTTTTCCTTGCAATTGAGAATCGCCATTCGGGGTCTCGCGGTAAGTCTCAGAATCTCCATTTCCGCACGGTCATCATTGCGGATCGGGCGTGAGCCATCCACCACATAAATAATTCCTGCACCCCGCACAATCGGCATCAGCAGTTCGCATTCGTCTTCGAAGGTTTCGTTTCCTAGATGGGTATTGCGGAATGCTTCTACGATTTTATCATCGGGTCCTTTATAATTTTTCATCCATTCCAGCATAAGCTTGGGATGCTCGAATCCCGGCGTATCCGTGAAGTTCAGAACAGTTCTGCCATCCACTATCACCGGATAAGTTCGGCAAATTTTGGTTTCTCCGGGAAAGGGGCTTACCGGCACACTGTCATCTTCGGACAGGGTGGAGACTACCGAAGATTTGCCTTCGTTGGGATGACCGACAATGACAAACTCCAATATTTTATTATGGTTCATCTCTGACAAGCCTTTCCACATTCAGATACGGGTCTGCGAGCGATCCGAGTTTCTGCTGCCATACCATGTATTCCTCTTCTTTCACCGGCGTAAATATTATGCCGGATCGGGGTCTTCCGATCAGAAGAACTTCGATGCGTAAGTTATGTGCGACAATGTTTCTGAGATTGCGAATAAATAATAATACTTCTTTGATCGGCGGCTGCCATGCCTCATACAGAATAAAGATGATCTGATTTTTAAATTCGGAAAACCGGGGGCTGTCCGCCTCGATTCGGAGTTTTTCGACAATCTGACAATTTCCGAGATGCTGCCGGATCAGACGATCCAACATATCATTCGAACATTGCTCAAAAATTTCATCGGGAATCAGTACAACGCCGCTTTCCTGCTTCGAATCATGCAGGATTCGGATATGATCGAATTTCAGGTGCTTCAATCGCCACTTCCGGGCAATCACTGCGCTGCAACACAGAAATAATCGGGGCAGCAATCCGTAACACAGAATGACAAAACACATAAATGGCAACCACGAAATCAGATCGGATGTGGCGTGATGCCAGATGCCGTCTTTGAGAATCATACGGCTGCCTTCGATCTGGGCAAGTGTCGGATGTGCAATATCGGGTGGTACTGCCCACGACCATGGGAGCGATACGAGTTTTACCAGTTCATACAAGGCTTTGGGGCTGAATTGAATGGCAGATTGCCATGCAAACGCGATATCCGAGCCGATAACTTTCATCAGCATCGCGCTCAGAATGCCGATGTTGAATCCGATACCGAACACCTGCGCCAATATGAACAACGATAAGGAGAATAATGAGCCATATACGCTTGTTTTTGCATGGATAAGACCGACAGCCGCTTCGATAGCCGCACGGCGTTTGCCGGAAATATTGCGAAGCGCGGCATTTTTCATAGCCATGATCGCTTTGCTCAGCATCATTCCGATCAGCGAATACAGCACGGATTTCGGAAGATAAGATCGCCTGAAAATGCCGATCAGCAGTGCGAATAAAAGAAATATCAGCAGCAGAAGCTGGGTCCCGACCAAAATTCCCAAAAATACCGAGATATTCAACGGCTCTTTTCCGGTATATGCCGATAATGAAAATGTCAGCCCCGAACCCACGACAATTCCGAGGATCAAGATAAAATATTTGAAAAGACTGTAAATATCGTCGAATAATTCTCCGGGCAGAATCATGC
>CAZMDM010000544.1:0-2396 GCA_964564775.1 uncultured Desulfonema sp.
ACCATAATACAATGTTGCACTCGGATATCGGAAAATTTAGCAAACTAACGACGTTTGATCTGAGTGGAAATTGGCTGAAATCCGTTCCTTCAGAAATTGGAAAGCTGAAACTTCTGACCTATATTGATTTGAGTCATAACAAGCTGACCATGCTTCCGAGAGAAATTGCGGAACTAAAAAAGCTGCGGCAGCTCGATCTGAACAGAAATATGATGGATATTCCGCCGGAAGTATTAAAGAAAAAACCTCAGACCATCATTGCGTATTATTTTTCCGATCAGAAAAAAGAAAATCATACCCAAAATAAAACCGTGATCCGCAGCATCGAATTTCCGCCAGAATACCATCAGGCAGGCATTTCGATTCTCAATTATTTCGGAACTGTGCTTCGCAAAAAATATCCCGATACTCAGGCGAAAATCAGGATCGAGCAGGACGGGTTGAAAGTTAGCATGACGGTTGATCCGGGCAACGGTACGCGGGAAACCATCGAAAGGGCTTTGGATGAATACGGCTTGGTTGTCAGCGGGAAAATCGCGCCAGAAGAATTTACCAATGACCCTCTTCTGATGATCGAGTTGAAAAGCAAACTGCGTATTGCACACAATGAAATCGAAATGCAGAAAGACCTGTTGAAATATCAAGATAATCGGATCAGGAATCAGGAAATTCAGATCAATCGCTTTTTATCACTGATGGAAACTGCGTTTCATCGTCCGATCAGTATGAATATTTCACAGATTCAGGGAGATCGGGAAGATATGGGAGACAGCATTACGATCAGCGCTCAGGGAGATGTCGGGTTTGCCAAAGATCAGGCAACCGCGAACATCAGTAAACGCGCTACAGATGTAGAATTGCCAAAAAAGTTTCAGAAAAATCCGAAGAAACCGGATTCGCAATGAATCGTTTTCAGCTGAAAATATTTTTCGGAAAAGCCATTCTCTGCGAATTGGGAGCAGCGATTCTGTTTTTCGGCTCACTGGCACATCATCCTGAATTGATAGAAGTCGGCAGACAAGCGATTTCGGAGCTTCAATCGCAAGGATATGCAGTTCCGACAGACGCGGATCCGCTGCGGGTTTATCCGGCAAACACTTCGGAAAATTTTACCGGGATTCATGCGGGCGGATGGCGCCCGGGCATCATATCGCTTCGGGAAAATCCTCAGGGCAATCTCGGCGCGGATGTTTATTTCCGGCATGAGCTGATGCACGAGGCAAGTTATCGCACCTGCGGCGGGAAGCTGCCGATATGGGCAGAAGAAGCCGCCGCGATCAGCTTCAGCGGAGAGCTTGCGGTACAATCAGCAAAAGAGCATCCGTCCCCTCAGGAACTGGAATATCTGAAAAACCGTATCCGAATCAGAGCATTGCCCGATGCCGAAAGCTACAAAACCTTGTCAACGCTTGTGGCAATTCACAGTTGGTCCGAAAAACCCTGCGAAGTCTCAAAAGAAATCCAAAAACTGCTGATGATTCGGGATGATGCGATAAGTTCAGAGTTCAGCTATATTCTGATCAGCCTCATATCAGGACGAATTTTCGAATCCTTCGGAGATATTCACATCCAATACCCGCCGGGATCATTGCTGAAAATTCCGTATGCTGCATCGCTTCGGAATATGCCCGCAAATGAAATCGGGCAGGAATTGGCAGAAAGCAATACGGAAAAGCTGTTGATCCGAAAAAACAATTTCGATGCGAATCGGTATCGCGTTCTGATTTCAGGGATCAAAAATGTCGGATTTGACAAAGATGGCGCATACTGGCGCCAGTATCTCGGCGAGCGGAGATCGGACGGGAATTATCCGCTTGAGGCTTCTCTGGACGAGCTTGCCAGAATGCTTCGAGCTGCGTTGCTGTCCAAACCTGAATATTTTTCGGGACTTAGCGACAACGGGTTTATGAAGGGAACGACCTTATTCGCCGAATCCGGTCAGGATAAAAAAATCCTGAAACAGCTTCATGCTATGTCCAAAACCGGAACTGCTTCGGATTATCTGGGACATCCGACTGTGGGACATCTGATGGTTGCATGGCCCTCGGAATCTCCCGCGTATCTTGCTGTATTTCGGAGCAAAGACAGCAACGGTGCATCCAATATCCGCCGGGCTTCCAAGCTGCTTGAACAATGGGCGTCAAAGTTTCCCAAAGAATATGGAAAAGTCAGGATAAGGTTGATGAGTCTGATCAGGCGTTCCGAATGGGAGATTCGGGATGAATGCCCCGCATTTGATGTGAATACTCCGGATGGAAGAAAACACCGGATCAGCCTTTGCGGGCGTTTCGGAATTTTGTCTTCTGCCAGAGCAAGCCGCTCGGAACGGATGGTATTGGGAATCCTCAACTTTTCTCCTGATAATCAGACGATGGTGTTGGAAACTGACCCGGAAA
>CAZMDM010000545.1:0-5985 GCA_964564775.1 uncultured Desulfonema sp.
TATTAAATACCTACTCCTTTCCCGGCAATATTCGGGAACTCAGAGGCATGATTTACGACGCGGTCAGTCAGCATAGTTCCAATATTCTGGGCTTGGATACCTTCAGCGCACATATTCAGAAGGAAAGAGAAAAAGGCATCGCATTTCCCATACCTGTCGAACCTGCTACGGATACGACTGATACCTCATCTTCTCCGTTTGCATATTTCCGTGAATTACCGACCATCAAACAATCCACCCAGATGCTGGTTGCAGAAGCTATGCGGAGAGCAAAAGGCAATCAGTCCGTTGCCGCCAAAATATTGGGGATTTCCCAGCCTGCGTTGTGCAAACGCTTAAAAAATGAAAAAGCGGCATTCGAATCCAAACAGCAGCAGGACGGAGAAGAAGGAGACGGCAGCGAATCCGAAGAATAGTATTCATCTGCCGTAAGCAAACATCAGCTTCGCCGGATTTTTTCCAGTTCCATCCAGCGATTATTGGCAAACGCCATCAGTTCTGAAAGTTGGGGATTCTGAAAACGCAGACGCTCGGCTGTCTGAAGGAATCCCTCATCTTTGGATTTTTCGATTTCATTGTGCTGTTTCAGCAATTCGACAACCACCGCTCCGAGTTCGAGCTGATTTTTAACTGCAGTTATTTTCTCCCGTGCTTCCTGGGGACTCATTGTTTCTCCTTTCATAAATCTTTATCGCGTATCCGAAGCTGTCTATCCTTTAACTTACATACTCTCCGCAATCGAAACCACCCGATCTCCCAGCATATTCACATAAGACCCCATTTCATTGTCATACCAGCCGTAAATCACTGCCTGAGTTACCGGAACCCGGACAATATGATTTTTCAGTGTGGCGATAATTTCCTTTTCCAGTCCCGGCACTTTTTCAAGATCAATGGTTACTTCCGCAGTCCGGGTATGGGTTTCATGTCCTTCGATAGTTGCGGCTTGTCTGGGACCGATCATGTCGCAGGAAACATTCTGCTTGTCAGTATAGTGCAGATACCCTCGCGGATCCGATACCGAAGTCTGACGATAAATATCATTGATGACTTCCCGCCGAACCGGGCTTCCAGATGGGTCTTCCTGAATATTGACCACGAGAATAATCAGAGAGCCGGTTGTTGTCGGAATTCTGACGGATTCCGCAATAAATCCGATATTTTCCATTTCTGGAATCACCAGTCTCAGCGCTTTGGCAGCGCCCGTAGTGGTGAGAATGATATTGTTCATCACACTTCGGGTTTTTCTTAAATCCTCCGCTCCGGCTTTGGGCAGACGGTCCAATACCTGCTGAGAAGAAGTTGCCGCATGAACCGTTGCCATAGAGGCGGATAAAATCCGTTTCGCGCTCAGTGCGTTGATCAGCGGTTTCATCATGTGTGCCAGACAGGTGGTGGTACAGGAAGCATTGGAAATGATGCGATGTCGGCGGGGGTCATAATCATTATCATTGATACCCATAACTGTAGTAATTGCATCATCCGGCATGGATTTGCCTTTGTCCTTGATTTTGAACGGCGCGGATACCACTACTTTCTCTGCTCCGGCTTCCAAGTGTCCCCGTGCGGAGCCTTTGGGCGCATCTCCCGGAACTGTCGGATCGAGAAACTGACCTGTGGTGTCCACCACCAATCGGGCATCATGTCCTGCCCAGTCAATTTCAGAAGGATTTCTGGCGGCTTGCAAAAATTTTACAGGAATGCCGTCAATGTTCATCGTGCCTTCGGCATCATGGATATCCCGGATCAGCGGCGAAGCATTCATGCCGTATAGAAATCGCTGAAGAGAACCGTAAGTGGAATCTCTTTCGATATAATCGGCAATATCTTCAAGTGAAGTGCCTGCTTTTCTGCCGATATTCACCACGATTTCATCGAAAAACTTCCTGCCAATATGGTGCCACAGGGTGAGTTTTCCGATTCTTCCCATCCCATTGATTCCCAAAATCTTCTTCATAAAGACCCCTTTCCGTGTATTGGATACTCCTTAATCCAATACTCGGCAACTGTCAATACGGAAAAGGCAGTGTTTCAGAAGTTCTCTGTTGATGCAGATAGACCACAATCGCACCGCTTTTCAGTTTGCTGTCTTTTTCCCATTTGAAATTAAAGATAAATCCGTCCTGTTTCATTCTTGCCAATTTATCTTCCACCACTTCTTTCAACACTGCCTTTCCTTCGGAATGAAGCCCTTTGCCGACAACAATCCTGATTGTTCTGAGCTTTTGCCGGATGGATTCGAAAACAAATGCCTCGGTTCTGATGACTGCCTGTGCGCCGGTGTATCCGTGAAGATCGAGTTCTTTTTTGGGTTCAGGATATTTTTTTAACTGTTCTTTCAAAGATTTGGGTTTTTCAGTAACCGATTCTTTCTGAATCAGTATTTCTTCCCATGTTTCGGATTTGCGACATACACGCTTCTGATCCGAAATCCTGAACAGTTTTGCAAAATCATCATGTTCGGATAACAAAGGAATGCCGGTTTTGCTTGTCGGAGTTTCGGGTTGGGATTTCAGGGCTTTGACAGATTGTTTTTCCCGATGGGCAATGCGGTTGGCGTGTTTTTTCTGCTGCTGATGGCGGATTTTTTCCCGAATATCAATCACCTTTTTTTCAGGCTGGGGAGGGCGCGGAACCTCGACCTTCTTCTCATCCGGCGGATGTATTGCTTTTTCTGGGCTGACAGGCGCGGATAGAGCGGGTTTGCCGAATAATCTTCGGAATATATTATAAATAAAAGACAGCATATTTTTGCTGAATCGCGGTTACGGATTGCATTTTTTGCACGGGGCAAAGCCTTCGTAGAATGCATCCCAGCGTTTCGAAAAGCTTACCCGGTTATTCCTGCCGGTCTTCTGCCCGAAAGGACAGGATAGGGTATGAAATCGCTTGGAACGGCTGTTGCCGATATAATCGGACGGACTTTCTTGCCAATTTTTCCACATTCCTTTTCGGGCATTCATCGCAGACTGCTGTTTTTTCAGCAGAAGCGAATCATATTTACATCCTGATTCACAGGGCAAAACATGGGCATAGCCTTCTTCGATCAGCCTTGCATTGACCATCGTGCCGTCTTCGGAAAAAACATAGGCAAGCGTTCTGCCATACTGATCCTGAGTTCTGTTATCATATTCCAGACGAACCTTTTTTTGAAATACCAGATTCTTGTTGAATGCTTTGGCATCTTCTCCCAAAGGCTGCCCTGGCTTATCAGGATGCGGAATTTCAGGCGTATTTATGCCGACATAGCGGATTTTTTCATCGTTTTCCAAGACAATCGTATCGCCGTCACTTACCCATCTGACAGTCATCCACTCATCAGCAAAACTGTATCCGGCAAACAGTATGAGAAGCGATATGGCAAAAATTCCCGAAAGTGTAAAAATCCTATTCATTTTCCACCCTTGAAAAACATATAAAACATCTGTATTTAAAGATAAATCTATGTATATATCGAAATAAATCAAAATGCAAGAAGATATGCGGTGTTACGCCGGATTTTTTGCGGGAAAATAAAAAATTCTTGTAAAAATATAAAATCGTTGATAATCAGACTAGGTCTGTTCTTACGGGACGCTTTTATATTCTCATCCCGATTCGGATAGCATGACAAGGTAGAAGGTTCTGAAAAAAACATGGTACTGCATATATTGAAATTGATGGTTCAGCCGATTTTTGCCATATTCGGTTACAGGCATCTGCTGGAAGAATTTATATCGAGAGATATCAGAGGACGATTTATCGGCTCAATGGCAGGTATTTTCTGGACAGTGATTCATCCTCTGGTCAACATCTTATTGTATTATTTTATTTTTTCGATGGTGATGCGGATTCGGGTAACGGTTGAGGAAACCGGCACGGACAGCTTTTTTGTGTTTTTCCTATCCGGCTTTTTCCCCTGGCTGATTTTTTCCGAAAGCCTGTCCAAATCCGTGGGGATCCTGATTGACAATGCCAATCTGATCAGCAAAGTCGTGTTTCCGGTCGAACTGCTTCCCACAGGTGCAGTCATTTCCACCTTTATTATCAACGGTATCGGAATGCTGTTTTTTCTGGTCTGGCTGCTTGCAATCGGCTACGGACATATCATCTGGCTGTATCTTCCCGCGCTGATGCTCCTTCATCTCGCGTTTATTTGGGGAATCTGCAATCTGCTTGCGGCATTGTGCGTGTTTATCCGGGATATCCGGGAAATGCTGGGCATTGTTCTGACCGTGTGGTTTTATGCCACACCGATCATTTATCCCGCATCTATGGTTCCGGAGTTTATGCGTGTTATCATCGGTATCAATCCGATGAATATGTTCACAGAGCTTTACAGGGGCATCCTGCTGACCCATCAGGTATCGCTTCCGGCAGTTATCGTGGTGGCAATGTTTTCCGCGATGTCGTATCTGTTCGGCGCATACATATTCATGCGGGCAAAACCGGCTTTCGGAGATGTGCTGTAATTAAGGATCACAGAGGTAGAAAAATGATGACTTTCATAAAATTCGTTCTCGGTGCTGTTGCAATACTCGGATTTATGTTTTCAGCATATATGGGGCTTTTCATGGGAACAATGGCAACAGACGCTCCGGGTACAAGGCATTCCGTAGGCATTGCGGTCGGACTTGCTGTCTTTGCTGTTTGCGCGGCGATCACCTGCGGCATTCCGATCTGGATAATTGTCAAGCTATAGCGCTCTTTCGTCATCTGCGGAAACCTGACCCTCCGCTCCATTAATCGGAGAACAAAAAGAAAAATGATAAAAAATCGTTTATATTTGATAATATTGGTGATTATTATGATCTCATCGGGTTGTGCTTCACTGGAAGATGGCATTTTCAATATCGCCACATCCGTTGCCCGGAGTCGTGCAGGCATGGTATTGAAAAGTGTTCAGACAGATGATCATAAAATCGCGTATCTGGAACGCGAAAGCAACGGCGAAACGATTGTCATGCTGCACGGATTTGCTGCAAGCAAAGACAATTGGCTGTTTTTCGCAAACCGTATTCCGAAAGAATACAGACTCATTGCTTTTGATATGCCCGCGCACGGAGACAGCAGTGCGCGGAATGATACGCGCTATGATGTCTCATCTCTGACTCAGGGAGTGGCTAAAGCAATAGATGCCCTGAATCTGAAACAATTTCATATTCTCGGAAATTCTCTGGGCGGATATATTGCCACCTTGTATGCTGCACGGAATCCCGAAAAAATAAAAACTCTGGGCTTGTTTGATGCCGCAGGGGTATATTCGCCCACACCGAGCGAATTTCAGAATCTGCTGGAACAGGGAGATAATCCACTGATCGTCAGCGATAAACAGAGTTTTGACCGGCTGGTGGATTTTGTTTTCTATAAGAAACCTTTTATGCCCTGGCCCGCGAAACCCGCAAGCCTGAGAAAATATCTGGCAAGAACCGATCTGAATCGCAGAGTCTGGAATGATGTCTGGAATAAGCGGAAAGACCTGACAGATATGCTTTCCAATCTTTCCATGCCGGTATTCATTCTCTGGGGAGATAAGGATCGGGTACTGAACATATCGAGCATCGAGGTTTATAAGCGTTATCTGCCCAATGCCAAAGTGGTTATTTTGAAAGACTGCGGACACGCGCCGATGATCGAGCGCAGCAAGGAAAGCGCGGCTGCTTATCTTGATTTTCTGAAGGGAAAATAAGGGCTTCTATTCCGATCTCAACGCTTTCAGCCACCACGCATCGCTGTCTGTATTGATAATGCTTTCCGCGAGTTTTTTGCCGACATCTGTTCTCAGACGTCTGAGTACAGACGGAAGCCAATTTTTCGGCGGCGTAAATCCGACATCGGATAAGGCTTTGAGATCCAAGATAAATGCCAACTGATCCGCATCATGCGCCAGACGGGATTCGAGCGTTTCGGCAGCCTGAAATTCCTCGATCAGCGCAGTCAGAGATTTGCCGAAGGAAAGCCCTTCGGTCATATCCCGAACCGCACCGTGTTCATCCGGCGTTACAT
>CAZMDM010000546.1:0-2566 GCA_964564775.1 uncultured Desulfonema sp.
TAAGCTCAAGCCTGCTTAAGCAGGCTTCGGTTTCTAGCCGGGCGATTTATCGCTTGGCTGAACAGTTTTGAAAGAGGTCTAATAAAAAATTGATTTTATTAATAAAATCAGAATAATACAAAATCAAGCGCGTAACTCATAATTAGGATGATCCCATCCGTTAACAAAGGATGATCCGAATTTATCCGGTTATTCTGTCACGAGCGTCAACATCTGACATATTGATTGATCAGAAGCCGAAGGAAAAGCTTTATGTCGAAGACACAAGAAATGAGAGGCGTTATGTTCGGAAAACTTTTATCCTGCTTTTTATTCTTTCTGAATCTGAAAAATAGGCTTACAGCATTTTTGCTCAGAAATCGCGATCTGCTTTCAAAATGTCAGGGCGGAATTGTATTGATGGGAAAGAAATACGTTGTGAATCTGAGCCGGAAAGAACGGGAATATCTCGAATCTCTTATCAGTACAGGCAAATGCCCCGCATACAGAAGCAAACACGCGATGATACTTCTGAATGCTGATGTCGGAGGAGCTGATAAATCCGATAAGGAAATCGCATTTTTACTCCGCTGTCATCGCAATACTGTATCGGATGTGCGTCGCAGATTTGTCGAGCATGGTTTGGAAGCTGCATTGGGACGCAGAAAAAGAGGTAATCCGTCTGCAAATGAAGTATCTGAAAAAAATACATATATGATTGCCGCACCCTGTCTGCCCCGCTCTTCGGGGTGTCCAAACTGGCAATTACAAATAGTTTCTGATAAAATTATCAGAATGGATATGCCGGATATACAGATGCATAAACACTGGACAATTCCGTACAAATCAGATTCTTTGTTTGTGGCGAATATGGAGGATATTCTGGCAGTATATCAGCGCCCTTTCGATTTTTCCGTGCCGGTCATCTGCATGGATGAGCAGCCGCTTTCTCTGATCGGAGAAAAGTATCTGCCTGAAGATAAACAGACATCGGAGCATGACTATGAATACACCTGCACCGGCAAGGCAGAAATTTTTATGTTCACCGAACCTCTGACAGGATTTCGCAGAATCAGCATACACGAATCCAAAAAAGGAACAGATTGGGCATATCAGATCAGAATATTGCTGGAGCAGGACTATCCTTCTGCCGAAAAGATCATCCTGATCTGCGACAAGTACTCTGCCCACAGTGTCGGTGCATTGTATGAAGCATTCAAGCCCGAACTTGCCCGGCGTCTGGCAGAAAGATTGGAAATTCATTATGTTCCCAAACACGGAACATGGTTGAATCTTGCAGAAATCGAATTATACGCGTTGATCTGTCTCTGTTTTGATAAACGGATATCGGATATCGGAAGCCTGCGCTCGGAAACGGAAAATCGGGCATCCGCACGACATATCGGATGCAAAACAAACGAATGGTATATGAATATCGGAGATGCAAGAAGAGTTTTCAAGCAGCTTTATCCGCCGATAAAATACGGATAAAAGGAGGGAATATGAAAAAAGTCAGTCCGAATTTACCCTGGAAAATCAATATGTGTATTGTCCCGATTATCACATTCATCATTGCTCTGTCGGGAATCAACCGTTACCATGAAAATTCCGCGGAACTGCACGCTCTGCTTCAGGAAAAGCAAAAAAGAATGACAGAACGGCTGGAATCCAACCTGGGATATTGTATGAGCGGCAGTAACTGCATGGCTGCCAAAGAATTTATTCTCGGTGAAATCAGAGCAAACCGAATTATAGAAGGAATCTTTATTCTCAAAAACGGAAAAGTAAGCTGCGGGGTTATCCGAAATAAGAACGGAGAGATTATTCCGACAGAATCCGTATTGCCCGACTCCGCATACCAGATTTCCGAAGCGGTTCTCAGAAAAGACAATCAGGATATGGGGACCGTCAGACTTTTTATCACACAGCAGTATCTGAAAGCGGAACTGCGGACCATCCTGTTGACCATCATTGCCGAAATTATGATTACCAATATTATGCTGGTCTTTTTTCTGTCGGCATTTCTGCAGAAAATTGTGGTCAGACCTCTGTCTTTTGCCATTGAAGGACTCAACAATTGCGCGGCACAGATCGGCTCTGCCGGCAATGAAATTTTGTCCGCAAGTTATGCGCTTGCCTCAGGAACATTCGAGCAGGCAGAATCCACCCGTCAGGCATATTTTTCTCTGACAGAAATATACGATCTGTGCAAAAAAAATGCACAACGGGCAGAGCGGACCAATCATCTGGAAAAAAATACCAACCGCCATATCCTTGACATCGGCAAATGTATGGATACCCTGAATGTCTGTGCCGAAGAGCAGAGAGAGATCGGCGAAAAAATATCCGTGTTCCGAAAAGCATTTGCCGAAGTATCTGAAAATGCAGCCGGAGTCGGAAGTCTGGTTGCCGAAATCGTGAGAGCTTCGGAAGAGCAAGTGGAAAAAATCGGGCATATCCGAAAAGCAGTCGGAAATATCGATGAAGTTGCTCAGCAGAACTTGGCAATTTCAGAACAATGTTCCGCAGCTTCCGAGTTGCTGAACGAGCAGGTCATTCAGATGAAAGTATTTGTAGAGACCTTGTC
>CAZMDM010000547.1:0-8101 GCA_964564775.1 uncultured Desulfonema sp.
CAGTTCGGGACATCCGGCTCCGGCAACGGGCAGTTCAGTTTTCCCCGAGACGTAGCGGTTGACAGTTCCGGCAATATCTTTGTGCTGGATTCCAGCTCTGTTATGAGTAACCGCGTACAGAAATTCAGCAGTTCATTACAATATCAGAGCCAGTTCGGAACATCCGGCTCCGGCGACGGGCAGTTCATTGATGCCTATGGCATAGAGATTGATAGTTCCGACAATATCTGGGTAGCGGATACCGGCAATAACCGCATTCAAAAATTCAACAGCGCAGGTGTGTATCAGAGCCAGTTCGGGACATCCGGCTCCGGCAACGGGCAGTTCAGTTTTCCCCGAGACGTAGCGGTTGACAGTTCCGGCAATATCTGGGTGGCGGATACCGGCAATAACCGCATTCAGAAATTCAACAGCGCAGGTGTGTATCAGAGCCAGTTCGGAACATCCGGCTCCGGCAACGGGCAGTTCAGTTATCCTCAGGGCGTAGCGGTTGACAGTTCCGGCAATATCTGGGTGGCGGATACTGGCAATAACCGCATTCAGAAATTCAACAGCGCAGGTGTGTATCAGAGCCAGATCGGGACATCCGGCTCCTGCAACGGGCAGATCGGTTATCCTCAGGGCGTAGCGGTTGACAGTTCCGGCAATATCTGGGTAGCGGATACCGGCAATAACCGCATTCAGAAATGGGCTCTGCCAACCCGCATTATCAGTCTCAGCGGAACATCATTGGCTTTCGGGGATGTTACGGTCGGTACAACAAAAACAGCGACTCTTACCATCAGCAATAGCGGAAATTCGGCATTGACGGTCAGCTCAATCCTATATCCGACATCAGGAGGATTCACCGGAAATTGGAGCGGGGGAACGATCGCGCCCGGAGCTTCCCAGAATGTAACCGTTACCTTTGAACCGACTGCGGTTCAGACTTACGGCGGCACGGTTACGGTTAATTCCGACAAGACTTCCGGCACGGATACGATGCCGATATCCGGCTCAGGTGTGGCAGCAATACCTGTAACAGCAAAATGGGTCGGCACAGGCGCAACCAGAAATTGGCGTAATCCTCAGAACTGGGATACTGGAATTGTTCCAGGATCTTCGGATTCGGTGATTATTCCCGGTTCTCTTGCAAGCAGCGCCAATTGGCCCGTTATCGAAAATGACAGTCCTGTAACAATTGCGAATCTGACCATCGAACAGCGTATTGATTCCGGAGGAACTATTGTTCCAGAACCTTCTTTATCAGCGGGACCCGGCAGTATCGTTCAGCTTACAGTTACCAATTCATTGAAAAATAACGGAGTCATCTCACTGCGATCCGGCAGCAGACTTAACGTCTATGGCAGTTTTGTTAATGGCGATGCTAGCACAACGACGAATTCCACCAAACCGGCAACGATTGATGTGCAGTACTCTGCCCAGTTGAATATTACCGGAACCGATCTTCAGAATGAACAATACGGGCTGATACGCGGCAGAGGAACGATCAATATAACTCCGACAACCGCATATCCGTCCGCATCATTTATCAATAAAGGGAAAATCGAACCCGGTGCTTTGTATCTTGAATCGCCTCTGCCGACATCACCGCCGTACTTTTTCGGAGGGACATTGACTGTCAACGGAACATTCACGCAGCAAAGCGGGACGTTGCTGATTGATGTCAGACCTTCGGATAGCAGTCTCTGGGATGTAGCAACTGCAAATCTTTATAATTATCTGACAGTCAACGGAACTGCCGATGTAGGCGGTAATCTGCTTTTCAGAACAATGGATTATGTGCCAGCCGGTGATTATGATGTGGTGCAGACTTCCTCCGGCAATCTGAATCCGAGCAGCTGGGTTGCTATTCAGAACATTCCGGGAGCCTCTCAGGAACTGCTTCCGGCAGCCGGTACAGCAAAGAATACGCTTCGCATCAATGTTCCATGTTCGACATATAGATGGAGCGGCACATCCTCGGATGAATGGACAAATTCTGCCAACTGGGCGGGAACTCCGGCTTCTTATCCGAACAGCTCATCCGTCTCTGTTTTTATTCCCGATACCACCAACAAACCTCAGATCAGCTCGGTTGTGGATATTTGCGGGATCACGATGGAAAACGGAAGTTCGCTGAATGTGAAGTCAGGGGGAACCCTTACTATTCACAACGGCGGGTATTATATGAATAGCGGAATTACCGTTGAAGGAGCGTTGAACATACTCGGCGGAAATCATTATTTCAAACCGGATTTTTCTTTCAGCGGAAGCGGCAAACTGACATTCGGACAGACCGGCAGCAGTGATTATCCCACGATTTATGCCAAGGGAAATCTGAATATCAATGTCCCGCTCAGTTGGATAGGCGGCGTTGTCGAGCCTGAGGGTACTGATAATTTTACCATGACCCTTGCAAAAAATTCCGAAATCATCGGCTCATCTGGATTCAAAAAGCTTTACAACATGGATATGGTTGTCTTAAGCAGAGGTATCGTATCGCTGAAAGACGGCGAATTTTTGCTTGGCAAAGAAGCCAACTTCAGAATCGAGGAAGGCGGGATTTTATCGGTTGACGGTGAAATGTCAATTTATAACCACGATTCTGACGCTATAAGCACGTTTGAGAATAAGGGAACTATTGTCGGAAACAAAACACTGAAGTTTGCGACTAACAGTAGTTATCCGGTGCCTGTTATCTTTAAAAATACCGGAACGATTTCCCCGGGTTTGTATAACATCAGCACCGGTATATCCGATATCGGTACGCTGACCATACAGCATCCGAGCAGCATTCAGGTCGGAAAACTTGCTATTCAGATCAATAGTGCTGCTACCGGCGGATATGATGTCCTGAGTGTTATCGGCGCGGCTACTCTCGGAGGAACGCTGAATGTAACTGCGGCTTCGACTTATGTGCCGAACAGCACGGATTATTTTGATGTTTTAAAATATTCGCAAATACGTTCAAACGATACGAAATTCACATCTGTCAGCCCATCATGGATTGCCGAATATGCGGATAGTGAAAAAGTGGTGAGACTCAGACCGCGGGCAACAAGCTATTATACGCTGACCGTATCCGTAAGTCCGAGCGGTTCGGGAAAAGTGTCCATATATCCTTTCTCTGCCGCCAGATCAGACATGATGTGTCCTCCGAATTGTTCTATACCTATTGCAGCAAACACGACAGTATCTTTGTATGCCATGCCGAACTCAGGGAATAGTTTTCTTTACTGGAGAGGCGACGTAAGCGGCAGTTCTCATCAAACCCAGATTATGATGGACTCGAATAAATCCGTAACTGCATACTTCAGTGTGTATGTTCCTCCGGATTATCCGTATATTCCGCCTGACTATTGCCCGGATGATCCGAACAAAACCGAGCCGGGTATCTGCGGTTGCGGCGTAGCAGATACGGATTCAGATGGCGATGGAACACCGGATTGCAAAGATTTATGCCCGAACAATGCGACGAAATCTGCGCCCGGAATCTGCGGCTGTGATAAGCCGGACACGGATTCGGACGGTGACGGAGTACCGGACTGTAATGATTTATGTCCGAATAACGCGATAAAGACCGCGCCCGGAACATGCGGCTGTGGTAAAGCGGATACGGATGCGGACGGAGACGGAAACCCTGATTGTATTGACGCGTGGCCGGCTGATACGAAAAAGACCGCGCCGTGAAAATGCGGGTGCGGAAAGCCTGAAACCGAAAACTGTGTCGAAGACTAATGCCCGAATGATCCGAACAAAACCGAGCCGGGTATCTGCGGATGCGGGGTAGCGGATACAGATTCGGATGGCGACGGAGCGGCGGATTGCAAGGATTTATGTCCTTCTGATCCGAAAAAGACTGCTCCGGGGAAATGCGGGTGCGGAAAGCCTGAAACTGAAAACTGTGTCGAAGACAAATGCCCGAATGATCCCGCAACAACTGAGCCGGGAATATGTGGCTGCGGTGTCGCGGATACGGATTCGGATGGCGATGGCGTGGCAGATTGTAATGACGGATGCCCGAATGATCCGAAGAAAGCAAGTCCCGGCATCTGCGGTTGCGGTATTTCCGATACCGATGCAGACGGAGACGGTATTGCGGACTGTCAAAATGTTCTGCCTCCGAAACCGCCGATACTGATCCTTCCGAAACTGCTCGAAGTTATTCCGCAGTTGCCGGTTATGCTTCAGGCAAGTCCGTTTGCTTCGGAAGGAACCCAGTCGCATCTTGAAACACATTGGCTGATTCAGAGGACAGACCGGCTTTATATTCCCGGCATAAATGGGCTTTTCGATGATAAGACAGATACATCGGAAACTTCTTCCGATCTGACGAAACATGCGTTTTCAGATGCAGCCGCAGGTTTGAAATACA
The DNA here is from genome assembly GCA_964564775.1 of uncultured Desulfonema sp. Classification (GTDB taxonomy): domain Bacteria; phylum Desulfobacterota; class Desulfobacteria; order Desulfobacterales; family DYRC01; genus DYRC01. Next base: position 4,358 of record CAZMDM010000547.1, read on the forward strand.
CTTGGAAAGCCGGATACAAAGGATCGGGCAGCAATCAGATCGCGTGGTCGGAAATATCTTCGTTTATTGTCGGAACACTTCAAAAGATTACTCCGATAGAAGTAACCCCCGGAACCGAAGTCGCGAATTATCAGATGATTTCTTTTCCCTATTGGACGCAGAGCGAAAAGCTCGAAGATATGCTGAAGAATCTGATCGGGGAATATGACCGTAGGATGTTCCGAATCGGAACTTACGATCCGGTCAGAGGCAGATATGTCGAATACGGAGAGGGGTTGGAACTCAAGCCCGGAAAAGCATACTGGATTCTGTCCAGAAACGGAATAAAAATTACCTTTGACGGCGTGCCGGTGAGTCTGGATCATGCCATAGAGATGAAGCTCGATCAGGGATGGAACATGATCGCTCCGCCCAATAACGCGAGTTATGATTGGAACAAAGTGGAAGTGCTTGTGTATGACGATAACGGCAAAGTCGTGTACAGCGGATTGGTATCGGACGCGGCTTCTCAGGAATATATTGATCCTGTTGTGTGGTCATGGGGCGGTGCGAAACTCAATTATAACCCGATGGTGGAATTGGGAAGCTGGGGCGGCTGGGTCAAAGTGAAAAAGAGCAAGGTGGTGATTCGTTTCCCGGAAAGCGCACGACTGAACAGCACAATTGTCCATAACGTTCAGAAACAGATATTGAGATTTGCCGAATCGGTATTTGCACCGAAACAGGCAATCGCGACCTCTGATGAGACACCGCCCATGCCGATGGGAAATACCGGATTTACTGTGGATTCCGATGGCGTGGATGCTGGAGGCGGATGTTTTATTGACAGTGCTGCGAACTGATTCTGAATCAGGATATAAGGATGATGACGGATTGAGGGATGAACAAAGCCTTCAATCCCGATTCAAAATCCGTCTGCTGATTTTATTAAGTGTAGGATTGACAACACCCAATGAATTCAAGGGTCTGCAATCCAACTGCGTAACTCCTAATCTGTTAAAGAAAGGAATTTTCTCCGATGTTCGGCGCACTGAACGGTATTCTGGTACTCGATCTGTCACGGCTTTTACCCGGACCATACTGCTCCATGATTCTGGCGGATCACGGCGCAAGGGTGATTGCCATCGAAGATAAAAAATTCGAAAAAGAGGCATTGCCCCTTCTCGACAATATCAACCGCAACAAAGAACATATCACGCTCGATCTGAAAAGCGACAAAGGAAAAGAGATATTTTTCACGATGGCAAAAAAAGCCGATGTGATTCTCGAAGGATTCCGTCCCGGTGTAACTCGGCGATTGGGCGTCAGCTATGAAGATGTGAAGCAGATCAATCCCGGCATTATTTACTGCTCGGTTACCGGGTACGGACAGACCGGACCGTTCAGAGATTCGGCAGGACATGATGTCAATTTTCAGGGATACAGCGGCATATTGTCATTGATGGGCTTCAAAGACAGCGGCATCTGTATTCCGGGCGTGCAGTGGGGAGATGTCGCGGGAAGTCTGAACGCGGCTATCGGTATTCTGCTGGCATTGTATCATCGGGAAAAAACCGGCAAAGGGCAGTATATCGATATTTCGATCACCGACAGCCTGACCGCGATGATGCCTATTCCGGTCGGACATTACTGGATTCACGGCAAGCCCCCGGAACGCGGCAATGAGATGCTCTCCCATCGCTATGCGTGGTACAATGTATATCAGACCAAAGACGGAAAATTCGTTACCTTGGGTGCGTTGGAGCCGAGATTCTGGAAAGTCGTGTGCGAGTATTTCGGCGTTCCCGAATATATTCCGCTGCAACACGATGATAAACATCGGGAAGAAATTATCGGATTTTTCAGACACGCGTTTGCACAGAAAACCCGCGATGAGTGGCTGGATATTTTCAAAAATAAAGATGCATGTCTGGGCAGCGTGATGGATGTGGGTGAAGCGATTTACGGTGAAAATGCCCGAAGCAGAGAGATGTGCGTAAGCGTTACAGATCGTTCCGGCAAAGAGATTCCTGTTCTGGGGATTCCGGTCAAACTGAGCGAAACTCCGGGAACTGTCCGCACCGCGCCATATAAGTTCGGGGAAGATACCGAAAAAGTTCTGAAAGAATTCGGATTTTAAACAGGCTGCAATATTGCGTCATGTATGAAGTCAGAATCGAAAATATCTTCGAAGGTCCTATGGATCTTCTGGTCTATCTCATCCGAAAAAACGAGGTGGATATTTACGATATTCCCATTGCCATGATTACGGAGCAGTATCTGTCGTATCTGGAGATGATGCGCGCGATGAATATCGATATTGCCGGTGAATTCATGGTGATGGCCGCGACCTTGACGCAGATCAAATCCAAAATGCTGCTGCCGATCCATGACAGCGATGATGCGGAAGACCCGCGTATGGAGCTTGCCCGTCCGTTGCGGGAATATATGCAGCTCAAGTCATTGGCAGAGGAACTTGGCAAACGCAGTCTTCTGGGCGAAGATGTGTTTGTCAGAGAGCCGGATAAAGAAACGTTGACCGAACAATCTCAGGAAGAATTGGTCAAAGTGGGCTTATTCGAACTGATTGATGCGTTTCAACGAATCTTGGATAATCTGCCTGCCGCGCATACCATTGATCTGAGCGAAGAAAAAATTTCCATCAAAGATCGAATCAGCGAAATCGTGGATATTCTTGAAAAACAGGGTTCGGTTGCATTTCATGAGCTGTTTGCCTCGGATTTTACAAAAAACGATATGATTACCACATTTCTGGCAATTCTCGAAATGAGCAAACTGAATCTGATTCGGATCACCCAGCATCTTCAGAGCGGAATTATCCGCTTGTTTTATTTGTAACTCCGATCGGAGGTTTTACTGTTTCGGTCTCGGGCATCTCTCTGACCGGCTCGGTATTTCCCCACCATCCGAACATCAGCCAAGGGATGCCGCCGACCAGAATCGCGCCGGTGTCCCGACATGCCACAAACGGATAAAATCCGATCCAGACTTTTCCCGAATCATCTGCCGATGCTCTTTTTCCGATGGTCAGGCTGAAAGGTAGCATGACAACGGTCATCGGAAATCCCACAATTTGTCCGCTAATACTGCCGAGTCTTGCAGGATAACTCACCACTGCTCTCGGATGTTCCACAAGTCTCCAATGCGCTTTTTCCAACGGAGTGGCACACCCGGATACCCATATCGTCAGAACTGCGGAAACAAGACACGATAAACAAGAATGCTTCCGAAGCTGCATGATTTTGTTCTCCCTGATCGCAATAAGTTATGAATCTGCCACCGACATTTCAGGTTCGGTTTTCAGCATTTCAAATCGTTTCTGGCGCTGCTTTCGGGCAAGTTTCTGCAAATCCACCACAGAGTCGTTTTCATCCACGATTTCCGCTCCGAGCATAGTTTCGATCACATCTTCCAAAGTAACAAGCCCGGACACTCCGCCGTACTCATCGCAGGTAATCGCAATATGCCGCCGTTTTTTTAAAAATTCTGTAAGCAATATCAGACAGTTCTGATTTTCAGGTACAATCGGAATCGGTTTGACCAATGCCGAAAGCTTGATGTCGGGCTTGGCAAGCAGTTTGGCGGAACTCAGATCGTGGAGCATCACATAGCCCACGATATTTTCTTTATCTTCCCGATAGACCGGAATCCGGCTGAATCCTTCTTCAATGGCTTTATCAAAAGCTTCTTCTACGGTCATGCGTTCATCCAGTGTGAACATCACCGTTCTGGGCGTCATAATCC
>CAZMDM010000548.1:0-3300 GCA_964564775.1 uncultured Desulfonema sp.
GTGCGGAAAAAGTGAAGGCGTAACTTGATACGGATGAAAAACCGTTTGGGGTTGCGCTTTTTTTATCGGTTCAGAAACAAGGAGGTAATCATGCAGAATCAGAGCAGGATGCTGCTGGATTTCACGAAACTTGCAGATCAGAAAGACTTGTCTTCCCGTCTGAAGTTTTGGGAGACAGATGATTTTTTTTCATGTCCAATCGTGGGGATATGTCTCAGCCTATCCGAACAGAAACAATTGCTGAAAAAAGCAGGTGTTTCTCTGAAAAAAACAAGTCATTTCGAGATGCACGAAATTCTGGTTGCCAGCTCGAAAAACGAAAACCGTCTCTCCCGGAAAATTGACAGCCTGCTTGCCCGCAAGTTTTCCCGCGAATCGGAATTGTTCGACAAGATGAGCGAAGAGCAACTGGCAGTGCAGTGGCGGAACTGTTTCGATTCGGGCGAATATATCGGCATGTTCTGGTATCTTGCCTCTCGCCGCAATCTGTCCAAAGAATTTCGCCGAGAAGTGTTCGGAGACATTCACATGTCCATGCACAGAAACAGCGAAGAACATGCAGAAATGATCCGGCACATGATGTTGATACAGGATCAGAGCCGTAAAATCGCAGAAAAATCCGAAGAAGAAACGAAAAACCGGAAAGTTCTGCAAAAAGAAGTCGTATCTCTGCAAAAAACCATAGATGAACTGAAATCGCGTCTGGATACTTCGGAAAAACAGAATCTGATTCTTGAACTCCGGCTGGAGGAAATCAGGGATCGGAAGCATGATGCCGAACTCGAAGGTTTGAAACTGGAAAACCGGAAATTGAAGGCAGATCATGAAAGTATTTCTGAAAAAGCGGTATCTTATGCAAAACAGCTGATCCGACTGGAGGCGGAAAATCAGCGATTGGCAGATGAGCTTCTGCGGAAAAGCATATCCGAAGAAGAGTTTCAGAAAGAAATTCGAGATATTCTGATGCAGTCCTGCGGTGTCAGCGGCTGCAATCAGAGCTGTCCGTCTTTTGACTTGTGCAGAAAACGGGTGCTGATTGTTGGCGGCATCAGCAAAATGGAATCGCTGTATCGTCAGATGGTCGAGCGCAACGGCGGCATCTTCGAATACCATGACGGTCATGTCAAAGGAGGGGTGAGCAGACTCGAATGCAGCTTCAAACGAGCAGACATCGTGCTATGTCCGGTCAACTGCAACAGTCATGCGGCATGTACGATAGTCAAGCAATTGGGCAAAAAACACAACAAACCGGTTCAGATGCTGCCGGGTTCGGGCTTGAATGCGATATTTCGGGGTCTTCGGACGCCGGGCGCAGCAGAACCTGACGATTTGCCAAAGGCTATATGAATCCGAGCTTAACAAAATCTATGACAGCGATTCATCAGTTTGCTGAATCTCTGAGCAATGCCATTGATGCCAAAGATGCCTATACAGAAAGGCATTCTCTGGAAGTCGCGGAAATCTCTCGGATTCTGGCATTGTCTCTCGGTTTGGGAACCGATCACGCAGATATGATTCATATTGCGGGACATCTTCACGACATCGGAAAAATCGGCGTGCCGGATCGCATCCTGAACAAACAGGGAAAACTGAATGAGGATGAGTGGCTGGCAATCCGAAGGCATCCACAGATCGGCGCGGCAATTCTTACGCCGGTTCAGGAAATTGCAGCATCCGGTATCTGCGAGATGGTGCTGTATCATCATGAGCGCTATGACGGACAGGGCTATCCGCACGGATTGAAAGGCAGAACCATTCCGCTCGGCGCAAGAATCATTGCCGTAGCCGACAGTCTGTCCGCCATGACAGGACATCGCTCCTATCATCCGCCCAAAACATTCGATGCCGCGATTGATGAAATTATCAGATATTCCGGGACACAATTCGATCCCGATATTGTTCACGCCTTATCTGCGGATAAGGAAAAAATCAGACAAACTTTATTTTCAGTCATCGGAGGAAAACCCATGAGTGCCAATTTTCAGATCGAATCCAAAACCAGCAACGGCGATCTTCATCTGAAGCCCAGAGGAGATTTTGACGGGAGTTCCGCGTGGGAACTGCTCAATCTGATTCACGACAAATATAACGGTAAGGGAAGAGTGTTTATTGATACGAATCATCTGAACCAGATATGCTCTTTCGGATGCAATACCTTCCGATGCGGACTGAATTTCAGCCTGCTGCCCGCAGATCGGATTTTTTTCAAGGGAAGAAAGGGATTTGAGATCGCTCCCAACGGAAGCAAAGTCATTGTTACGCCCCAAGCCAAAAAGCATCATTGTACCGGAGATTGCAAAAACTGCCGATGCTCTGCCGATAAAAAGAAACATGTTGTCGGATCGGGGAGAGTATTGTAACAGAATTGATGGGGCTGTTTTTCAAAAATAGTCCCGTCACTATGCAATCCGCTTTCAATATCCGAAAAATCTTCCCGAATCTGATGATCCGACATGAGATGATGCCCCAGACTTTTGATAATTTTCGGAATATGCGCCAATTCTTCGCGAGAGACAAAAGAATATCCGCGTCTCATCGAACAGCCGAAAATTTGCGATATGATATGTTTAACCCACTAAGAATAAAACTTATCTTCTATCTGTGCAAAATTCGTAACCGAAAAGTGCAAAATTCGTAACTCATTTGCATAATCCTCTCTTTGCCGATCACTATCCTTCATTCATATCAGTATGTTAAACATTTGGCATATTCTTTGCTTATTAGGAATAACTTTCAGATGAAGACTTGAATCGAACTTTCACTTTCGGATAGGATTTATGATAAACACATTGAAAATTTCTTGGCATGAACCGATAACAGACAAGCATGTTGTGGCAGACGCGTTTATGAGACTGCTGATCTGCGCGAGTGTCGCGGGGGTGCTGATTTTTTCGCTGATGAACTTGGAAAGCATGGTGCGTGTAACCCGTTCTTTATGCAATACCTTTTGGGGAACGGTATTCCTGACCACCGGCGAACTTTTGCTGGTAATCAATATCGCAGCATTTATATGGCGTGTTTTTCTGGTATGGCGTTACAAACCCGCACCGATGTGTTCACACAGAAAACTGCCGAAATGCACGGTTATCGTTCCTGCGTACAATGAAGGACGCCATGTCATGGCAACTCTGGAAAGCCTTGCTGCCAGCGATTATCCGGCACATAAGCTTCAGATTATCGCGGTAGATGACGGCAGTGCGGATTATACATGGTATTGGATACGGACTGCTGCAAAAAAACTGAAAGGCAAAATTCTGCCTCTGAGACATGCGGTCAACAAAGGCAAACGCTATGCACTTC
>CAZMDM010000549.1:0-4506 GCA_964564775.1 uncultured Desulfonema sp.
GGGAATACGTATCCAAAAAATCGAAGATATGCTTTATCTCAAACTGGATGAAGCCTCACGCAAAAATCTTCCGATTGTCCGGGTGATGCCCAATACGCCTGCTCTGGTATTGGCAGCCATGTCCGGCATGAGTGCAAACCGCTATGTCAATGCCGATGATATACGCATTACCCGCACGATTCTGGAGGCTATGGGCAAAGTAGTCGAGTTTCAGGAAAAAGACTTGGACGCGGTAACTGCGCTTTCCGGCTCAGGTCCCGCGTATCTGTTTTATCTTGCCGAAGCCATGATTCAGGGCGGAATCGCTGTCGGACTGGCACCCGAAGATGCCAATACGCTGACTGTCGAAACCCTGAGCGGCGCGGCAAAACTGCTGAAAGAACGAAATGAAGCTCCCGAAAGTCTGCGCCGCAAGGTAACCTCACCCGGAGGTACGACCGAAGCTGCCATCAGGGTCATGGAGACTTGCGAAGTCGGAAAAAATATAGCTCAAGCCATTGTTGCTGCTGCCAAACGCTCCGAGGAACTCAGCCGATAACATGATTACCCAAACCGTATCCTATTCTGCGGCATTTCTGGCAGGGCTGCTTTCATTTTTTTCCCCCTGCATTCTGCCGCTTCTGCCTGCATATTTCAGCTTTATCACCGGCTTTTCTCTGGAAGAACTGACGAGTGATGACAATATCGCTATCCGAAAAAAAGTGATTGCATCCACACTCGCGTATGTGCTGGGATTTTCGACCGTATTTATTCTGATGGGAGCGTCCGCGTCGTTTCTGGGAAGTCTGATTCAGAAATACAGCACTGCGATCCGTCTGATCGGCGGACATATCATTGTGTTGTTCGGATTTCATCTGACCGGAATCATTCATATTAATGGCTTGTATTATGAAAAGCGTGTTCATGTCAGCAAAAAACCCCTGCATGTTCTGGGAACCTTTCTGATCGGCATGGCATTCGGCGCGGGGTGGAGTCCCTGTGTGGGACCCATGCTCGGATCCATTCTGATTCTGGCAGGCAATCAGCAGACCGTTGCTCAGGGCATGGGTCTGCTGGCATTGTATTCCGCAGGTATGGCAATCCCGTTTGTGATGATGTCTTTCTTCATCAATGTATTTTTGAAATCGTTGCGGAATGCAACCAAATTTTTAAAATATTTCAATATGATTGCCGGAGGATTGCTGATTCTTGTCGGACTGCTGCTGCTTACCAACAAATTGGCAATCATCTCCAACAGTCTGGCGTTTTAGGATAAAGTATGATATCTGAGACTTATAAAAAAATTCCAGTATCATGGCGCATTATTACGGCAAGTCTGGCGTGGCTGATGCTGATTTCTGCCGCGCATTACGCGCTGAATCTCGAAAAAGGCGGGCGCAGAATTATCCGCATGGGACACATGCCGGTTATTTCCAATTTATCCGCGCCGCTTTTGGATTACGCTTCCCGCGATAATAAACATATCTATTTTCAGGCAAGCAAATTTTCATCTTTCGCAGAATTGGGAGAAGCACTTCGCAACAATCAGGTTCAGGTGGCATTTATGATCGCGCCGCTTTCCATTGTGCTTCGCCAGCAGGGCGCGGATGTCAAATTGGTCTGCATCGGCAACCGGCATGAAAGCACGCTCGTTGTCAGAAAAAGCCTTCATGCCAAGAGCTTGAAAGATTTGGCAGGAAAAACATTGGCAGTTCCGATGCGCTTTTCGGGTCATCATCTGAGCGTTCGCCGCCTGATGGAAGAGCAAGGTATGGAAGGACAGATCAATATTGTCGAGATGAATCCGCCGGACATGGCTGCGGGCATGGCAGCGGGCGCTCTGGATGCGTATTATGTGGGCGAGCCGTTTGCGGCAAAGACGGTGATGAGCGGGCATTCCGAAGTCTTGTATTATTCCGAAGATGTTTGGAAATATTTCATCTGCAATCTCATGGTGGTCAGAAATGATTTTATTAAAAATGATCCTGAAATTGTTCAGCTTCTGATAGAAAGTGCGGTGCGCTCCGGCTTCTGGGCGCAGAAACATATCCGGGAAGCTGCCGAAATTGCGGCAAGACACTGGAATCAGCCGCCGGAACTGGTCGAATATGCCATGAACACTCCCCCGAATCGGGTGGTGTATGACCATTACACGCCCCGAAATGACGAAATGCAGTATATGGCTGACCTGATGGTGAAATACGGCTTGATTAAAAGCAATGATATTACCGGACTGGTGGAAGATAAGTTTGCCAAATCCGCGAATCTCAATGGCATTACGGATTTGAAAAGCATTATGCCGAGCGATAAATCCCCCCGATAGAGGCTGTGAAATATATCTCAAAGCCCGTTTTTACGTCCCGAAATCAATTCCATGGCTGAACGTTCAAGGCTGCTGAAGCAGGCTTGGAATAGAAACAATTACTTGAAACATCTATCAAAACACTTCAGGCAGAGCAATAATCATATCACCCTGCCTGACAATATCAGAATAACTAAGAAATGAAAAACACTGTTTATTTTTCATTTCTCACGTTGCACTTTTCACTGCGGTTACATCATTCCGCCCATGCCACCCATTCCGCCCATGCCCGGGTGTCCGCCGCCCATCGGCATTTCAGGTTTGTCTTCGGGTTTTTCGGCAACCATTGCCTCTGTGGTCAGCATCAGAGACGCAACGCTTGCGGCATTCTGAAGAGCCAGACGTACCACTTTGGTCGGGTCAATCACGCCTGCGGCAATCAGGTCTTCATAAGTATCGGTTGCAGCGTTGTATCCGAATGCGCCGCTGCTGTTTTTCACTTTCTCGATTGCCACTGAGCCTTCCACGCCTGCGTTGTTGGCAATCTGACGCAGAGGTTCTTCAATGGCTCTGGTGATGACTTTGACGCCCAGCTTCTCTTCTTCTTTGAAAGAAGCGGCTTTCAGAGCTTCGATGCAGCGAACCAGTGCCACGCCGCCGCCCGGAACAATACCTTCCTCAACTGCTGCGCGGGTTGCATTCAGCGCATCTTCGACGCGGGCTTTCTTTTCTTTCATCTCAACTTCGGTAGCCGCGCCAACATGAATCACTGCCACACCGCCGATCAGTTTGGCAAGTCTTTCCTGAAGTTTTTCACGGTCATAATCCGAAGTGGTTTCTTCGATCTGAGCGCGAATCTGTTTGACGCGTCCTTCCAATGCTGCACGGGAACCCGCTCCGTCAACGATGGTGGTATTATCTTTATCAATATTGACGCGTTTGGCGCGCCCCAGATCATTGATGGTGATATTGTCCAGTTTGATGCCGATATCTTCAGAAACCACCTGACCACCGGTCAGAACCGCAATATCTTCCAGCATTGCCTTACGCCTGTCGCCAAAGCCCGGAGCCTTGACCGCAGCAACGTGCAGTGTGCCTCTGAGTTTGTTGACCACCAGAGTTGCCAATGCCTCACCGTCAACGTCCTCGGCAATAATCAGCAGAGGTCTGCCCATTTTGGCGATCTGTTCCAAAATCGGCAGCATGTCTTTCATGTTGCTGATCTTCTTTTCATTGATCAGAATATACGGGTCTTCCAGAGACACGATCATCTTTTCAGGATCGGTGATGAAATACGGAGAAATGTAGCCGCGATCAAACTGCATACCTTCCACGACATCCATCGTGGTTTCCATGGCTTTGGCTTCCTCTACGGTGATAACGCCTTCTTTGCCGACTTTTTCCATGGCCTCGGAAATGATGTTGCCGATGGTCTCGTCATTGTTGGCAGAAATCGTGCCGACCTGAGCGATCTCGCGTTTTTCTTTGGTGGGTTTGCTGATTTTCTTCAGTTCTTTCACCACCACATCCACAGACGCGTCAATCCCGCGTTTGATGGTCATCGGGTCATTTCCGGCTGCGACCAGTTTCTGACCTTCTTCGTAAATCGCACGGGCAAGAACAGTCGCTGTGGTTGTGCCATCACCTGCCATATCACTGGTTTTGCTGGCAACTTCTTTGACCATCTGTGCGCCCATGTTCTCGAACTTGTCTTCCAGTTCGATTTCTTTGGCAACCGTAACGCCGTCTTTGGTAACTGTCGGAGAACCCCAGGATTTATCAATAACGACATTTCTGCCTTTGGGTCCGAGTGTTACCACAACCGCATCTGCAAGAGTTCTCACGCCTTTGAGCATTGCCTCGCGGGCTTTCATATCATATTTAATCAGTTTGGCTGACATTACAAACATTCCTCCGTAAAATTATTCGATTACGCCCAACACATCATCTTCGCGCATGATCAGGTATTCCTGACCATCAATCTTGACCTCGTTGCCCGCATATTTGCCGAACAGAATTCTGTCGCCTACTTTGAGTTCGATGGCAACTTTTTTTCCGTCTTCGGTTACTTTGCCGGTGCCGACAGCCACGACTTTTCCTTCCGCAGGTTTTTCTTTGGCAGTATCGGGAATGATAATGCCGCCTTTTGTTTTGGTTTCCTCTTCGACTCTCTGAACCAAAATCCGATCCTGCAAGGGTTTGAGTTTCATTGCGTACCTCTCCTT
>CAZMDM010000550.1:0-2635 GCA_964564775.1 uncultured Desulfonema sp.
TTTCGGGGCGTAAAAACGGACTTCGGAAAGAGGTCTGTTGAATCTGAAAAAACGATTGTACCGAGCGATAAATCGCCCGGCTAGAAGCCGAAGCCTGCTTAAGCAGGCATGAGCTTTCAGCCCTGAAATTTGTTTCGGGGCTTCGGGGCGAATTTTGTGGTATAATATTTTTCAGATTTTTTTCTTTCAAACAATGCATTCAGAATAAAATATTTGAAATTAATGAAAAATATTGCCGGAGCAATCACCGCTACGGTTCCCTTGTACCCGGATTCGAATACCATTGCCAAGATGATGGCAGTCAGTCCGTTCTGCTGTGCCAGTGCCAGAGATATTCTTTCTTTTCTGTTCAGACCTGTTGTCAGCCACATTCCCACGATCATCTGTGAAATGACGATGGCAACAGACAATGCCAGCCCTTGTATGACAGATACACCGTTTTTCAGAAGAAGCCCGATCAGCATCAAAGAGATACCGTACGCGACATCGGTGATTCGGGGCATGATATCGGAAAGATAGGGTCTTAGAAATATCGCAATAATCGCGATTCCGAGCATCAGATGAAAATACGCGGAAACAGCAATTGCAGCAATCAGGAGAACATATTGCAACCACCGATATTTACTTATCGAACGATAAATGACATATATGCTGCCTGCAAACGCAATATCTGCTCCGATATGCTTTATGAATGACATCGTGATTGCCATCGGATGATTTTCAGATGGTACGATAAACGCGAAAACATACAGAGAAATCAGAACGGTCATAGGATCATCAAAGGAAGACCACGCGCCCAGAACCGCTTTTGCTCTTTCGGATAATGGCGAATCTTTCCGGTTCAGCAATGCGGCTACCGGAAGCGGGTCTATCTGAGCAACAGCTATTCCGAACAGGTAAGCGATTTTATCCTGAATAAACAGGTAAAAAATCGTTCCGGCAATGAGGGGCTTAACCAGCACACCGACAGTGATCGCCCGGATGACAATCCCGCGATTTGCCCAAAGTTCTCCGACATTGATAACCGATACGCTTCCGTACAATCCGATGGCAAGCAGCGTGTAAGCAGAACCGAGATAAAACGGAGTCTCGGTCAGCCATGAAAAATCATACACCGATGCCGCATACACGCTGATGAGAAGCAGCAGAACCGGATAAAAAACTTGGGTTTTGAAAGACATAGGAGAGAGTGCTATTTCACGCTCAGCTTTGTCAACTGGTCAACAATGCTCTTTTTATCCAGAAAGCCGGAATGTCGATACACTTCGTTTTTTCTCTCAAAATATATGCTTAAAAATAAAAATATTCCCATCAGCAGGAATACGCTGTCTCTCAGAACTGTCCATATCATCTCGTTGCCTTCCACAACTTCTGCTTTCGCGCTGAAACATCCGCAGTGAATGTTTAGCCCGCGTGCCAGATTGAAGATAAGCGCAACCATAAATACGATCAGCAGAAGATTTGCCAGAAATACCGATCCCGGCAGAGCTATGCCGAGGATCAGACTTATGCCGAGGATCAATTCCAGATACGGCAGAATCAGTGCTGTCAGATTGATCAGTGCATCCGGCAATATCTGATAATTGAACACGGCTTCGGCAAAATCCGCGGGATGAAGGATTTTATCTATGCTGGCATACACAAACACAATGCCCAGAATAATGCGTATTCCGAAAGTCAGTTTTTTCATCATGCGGGAACCTCCCGGATTCCGGAGCAGGATATTTCACACAGAGGCGTTCCGTTGCCGCAGACTGCTGTTTCGAATTGCAATATCGGATGGTCGATTCCGAAATGATGCAGCAGATGATGGCGGATGGTTTCAGCCAGAATCTCCGTCTGACTCACAGGCTGGTCATGGACAACGATATGTGCTGAAAACGCAATGCTCGAAGAACTCTGCTGCCATGCGTGAATATAATGAACGCCACACACTTCGGGGATTTTTTCCAAAGATGCTCTGATTTTCAGAATATCGATACCTTTGGGTGTCGCATTCATCAGGATCAGTCCGGCTTCTTTCAGAATACTCCAGCAGTTTTTCAGAATAAAAATAACGATCAGGGCAGACAGAAGCGGATCTATCCAGTATAAAGGAGCGAACAGCAGAATAATGCCGTTGAGCATAACTGCCACAGAAGTCAGCATATCGCCCATCATGTGCAGAAAAGCACCGCGTGCATTCAGACTGTGCTTCGAATCCTTATGAAGAAGCCATGCCGACAGTCCGTTTCCGATAACGCCGATACCTGCAACGCCGATGACCATGAATCCCGAAATCGGCTCGGGATGACGCAATCGGATCACCGCTTCATACAAAATAACCCCGGACGCGCCGACCAACATTGCCACATTGATCATTGCAGCCAGAACTTCGGCACGGCGGTATCCGAAGGTGTTGCTGACCGATGCGCCTCTTCTGCCGAGACGTTACGCAATGCATGCAATCCGAACTGCCGGAAAATCGACGAAATTACGGATAGCATCCTAAATCAGCGTGATACTGTCCGACAATATGCCGCCGGCTATCTGCGCCCCAGCAATCATAAAATTAAACGCAAGACCAAGCAGCCGATGCTGTCCCGTGCTTTCATCCATGTTGACAGAATGATGTGAATGCCCTTCACATCCGTGA
>CAZMDM010000551.1:0-5969 GCA_964564775.1 uncultured Desulfonema sp.
ATCCTATTCCGTCATCAATTATTGTAAAGCCTTTTATCAGATTATCTTTATTTTCAGAATTATCAAGCTGTTGTTGAGAATCACGATGAATGATGATTTTAATTTCTCCATTTTTGCTTTCCGAACCTTCTTCAATGGCATGAATTGAATTTATGATTGCTTCAAAAAGAGGTAAGAGAGGTTTGTTTCTGGGAAGGTAAGCATTTTTAACACGTCCTATGAAATCAATTTGCATCATAACATCCTCCTTTTATTTTATTCTAACAAATAGCTTTGAAATGTCAATGATTGTTTGGTTTTCAGAAATATCCCCTCTCTTGAATCAGAGAGGGGATAAGACTGTTTATCCTCGCCACTCGGTATCATCCACCGTAGTTTTGAAATCCGCCATAATGACTTCGGGCAGTTCTTTATCCGCGACTGCCGCCAAATCTTTTGCAGTCGGATTGCCCACAAAGACCAGTCGGCTTCTGGGGCATTTCTTGCAGGCTGCTGTCAGTTCCTCATAGCATTCTGCCGAATCTTCATAAGCCTCGTAGTTGATGGTGGACAGGTTATCCACGACCTTGAAGTAATTCTTTGCTGTGCGCTCACATGCCTTGCATCCGATACAACCCACCGTACACACTGCGGTAACATCTTTGCCCGCGTCTTTGTTGGCACAGGCAACCGCCATCATCCATCCGGCTTTGAACGGCGTGATCGTGATGATATTTCTGGGGCAGACTTCGGCACACGCGCCGCAGCCCACGCATTTTTTGTAATCCACTTTGGCAAGACCGTCCACGACATGAATCGCATCGAATTTGCACGCTCTGGTGCAGTCTCCGAAGCCCAAGCATCCGTAAGTACAGCCCTGAACGCCCGCGACCAAGTTGGCAGCCGCACATCTCGATTCACCGCGATATTCGTGGCGTCCGAGCCGTTCTGCGTAATGTGCGCCGCAATGCACGATGGGGCGATAGGGCAGAGACGCACCGACTTCGATACCCATAATCTGTCCGATTGCCTGAGCAACACTTTCGCCGCCGACTGTGCATTTGTTCACGGCTGCTTTGCCTGCCACCACTGCTTCCGCATAATCGCCGCATCCTACAAAGCCGCATCCGCCGCAGTTCGCGCCCGGAAGCGCCTTGAGTGTGGCATCCACTCTCGGATCCACCTCAACATGAAAGGCTTTGTTCGCCCAGCCCAGGATGTATGACATGACCATTGCCATAACCAGCAGAGTTACAGCAGAAAGACCGATTGCTACGATTGTCATTCCCATCTCTCCTTATTTCTGAACCTCTTCCTGAGCAGGAGGAGTCAGTGCGTTTTTCAATCCCGAATCCACTCCTGTAAAGCCCATGAACGCCATTGCCAGAATGCCCGCGACAACCAGAGTGATCGCAGGACCTCTGAACGGTTTGGGAATATCGCACAGATCAAGTTCTTCGCGGATACCCGCCATGATGACGATTGCAATCGTGAAGCCCACGCCGCCGAATACCGCAAGCGTCAATGCTCTGCCCAAATCCCACGCGTCTGCCGGATTATCCACGCCGACCACTTTGCTCATAATCGTCAAGCACGCAAATAAAATCGCGCAGTTGGTGGTAATCAGCGGCAGAAATACGCCGAACGATTTGTACAAGGGCGGGAAAAATTTGCGGATATACATTTCCACAAACTGCACTGCCGATGCAATGGCGAAAATATAGACCAGATAGCATAAAATCGTCAGGTCAATGCTGGCAGCTTCCTGAGCAGACAGGAAAAAGCTGGCTGCCCATTTGGTAATCGGCGCACCCGGAGCCAAAACGAACACTGTGATGCTCCAACTCAGAATAGCGGCAATCGAAATAACAAAGGTAACCGCGCAGCCCATGCCGAAAGCCATATCCACTCTTCTCGATACGCCGATGAAGGGACAGATACCGACAAAATAATACAAGACAAAGTTGTTGACCAAAGCCGCGCTGATGGCAATCAGAAGGATATCAATGATATAACTCATGCTTATTTACCTCCTGCTTCTTTTCTTTCGGAAAACCAATTTACGGTTCCCATCAGCAAGCCCAAAGTCAGAAACGCGCCCGGAGGCAAAATCATAATTGCCCAATCGGGCCATGCTTCAGGCAGCACGCGAAATCCCATAACCATGCCGGTTCCCAGAACTTCACGCACAATCGCGATGCTTGCCATGGCCAGACCGCAGCCCAAAGACTGCCCGACCGCATCGGCAGCCGCAATCACGGGTCCCTGTTTGGACGCGCAGACTTCGCATCGGCATATAATGATGCAGTTGACGATAATCAGGGGAATATAAGGACCTAATGCCTTGCTCATATCATACATGAATGCGGCAAGAAATCGGTCTGCAATGGTAACGAATGTTGCAATGGTCAGGGTGAATACGATAATCCGCAGATGCGGTTTGAGCAGATTGCGGATCAGACTGGTAATGATATTCGAGCATACCAATACGAACATGACCGCGCCCGCCATTGTCATCGCGGGTTTCATGCCGTTGGTAACCGCCAGCGTGGGACACATGCCCAGAACCTGACGATATACCGGGTTTTCCGGCAAAATTCCCTGAACAAATCTTTCCATAGCCGTTGGTTGATCAGCCATAATTCTATCCTCTTATCTTGGATGCCAGCGGACCTTTCAGGTCATTGATCGCCGTGTTGATAATGCTTGTAACGCTTTTGGAAGAAATGGTAGCTCCGCCGACCGCGTCAATCTCATTGTCAGCTTTCACACCGCCCTTGACTACGGTGAGCGTCTGTTTGGTCTCTTTGCCTGCAAACTGTCCGCGCCATTTGTCGCTGACAATTTTATTGCCCAAGCCCGGAGTTTCTTTCTGTTCCAAAATAAAAACACCCGTAATTCTTTCCAACTGCGGATCCAGACCGACCAGAAGCTCGATTTTATCCGCATAGCCCTGTCCCGATGATTTGGTAACCCAGCCCGCCAGCTTTCCATCTGCATATCGGGCTTCATACACATTGTAAAATACCTTGCGCCCTTTTTTCTCCACCTCAACCGTGTGAAGTTTCAGATCGAGCGGCTGCGCTTCACCGGGTCCCAGAAGCAGTTCAGGAACGCGCTGCTTGGTTTCATTGACTTTGTTTTCTTCGATAATGGGACTCAGCTTGATCTGAATGCCGGACAGCGAACCGCCGAAGAAAAAGCACAGCAGCAGAATCAGCCATCCCTGTACAATGTAGTTATCCCGAATGCGCTCCATCATGCCGAGCGACATCGGCTTCATGGGCGATAACGGCGTCATGTCAACCATAGTTTCATACCCCTTTCTTCGTCATTTCACGGCGCCGAACGGCTGCGGAATAGTCCAGCGATTGATCAGAGGCGTTACACCGTTCATCAGCAATACCGCAAACATCACGCCTTCCGGGTATCCGCTGAATACTCGGAGCAGCATGATGAATGCACCCACACCGATACCGAAAATGAATTTGCCTTTGGGTGTCAGCGGGCTGGTAACCGGATCAGTGGCAATGAAAAACGCTCCGAACAGCAGCGCGCCGCCGAAAATGTGATGCAGCACGGTCCAGCCTGAAGCCGGATTAACCAGATACTGAATTTCTCCCAGCACAGCCGTTGTTGCAATGACCGCCACCGGAATTTCCCAAGACGCGGTGCGGCGGATACACAGATACAAACCGCCGAGAATACAGGCGATTGCACTGGTCTCTCCCAAAGAACCGTTGGTGTTTCCCCAAAACAGGTTCATCAAAGGCGCAACAATACCGTTTTGTTTGAATGCGGTCAGAGGCGTTGCCTGCGTAATCGCATCCACTTTGCTCATGGCATCTTCATAGCCCGATGCGCCCAAAGCCGCAGCAAATGCAATCATAACAAATGCACGTCCGACCATTGCCGGGTTGAAAATGTTCATGCCCACGCCGCCGAAAATGACCTTGCCGATGCCGATTGCCACAAACGAGGCAATCACGCCCACATACCAAGGGGCAGTGGCAGGCAGAGACATTGCCAGAATCACGCCGGTAACCGAAGCTGAAAAATCCTTCAATGTCAGAACTTTGCCGCGCATAGATGTGAACAGAGCCTCAGCAGCCAAGCAGCTTGCCACGCAGATCACGATCTGATGCACCGCGTACCACTGAAACACATACACGGACATCGCCACTACCGGAGCCAGCGCAATCAGGACATCCATCATCATTCGCTGTGTTGTCAGCCCTGTATCCGACAAATGCGGGGACGGCGCAACATGAATGGTGGAGCCTGTTTCCGGAACCGAATCCAGTTGTTGTTTGTTCTCCATCAAACTCTTATCTCCTCATCCTTTATCTTGAAAAAGTTGAAACCCTTATTTTAGCACAAATGACAAATCAGGCAAGATTTTTTTGAATAGCGCTGTGAATAGCTGAAGTGGATAAAGAGAAAATCATTTCATATCCCCTCTCAGTTCCCCAACGATTTCTCTGAGCCTTGCTGCGGTAAGCCCGTGAGGATCGAGCGGCTTGCCCGCGATAATTTCGATTTTGGACCAGAATCGCCCCGAAGGCTTTCTCATCGGCGGATTGGCTTTTCTGCTGAAAAAACTTCCCCATAATCCCCGCAATGCCATCGGAATTACCGGAACCGGATTTCGTTCCAGAATCTTTTCGATGCCGGGCTTGAATTGATCGATCTCTCCGTCTGTGGTCAGCTTGCCTTCGGGAAACACACAAATCAGTTCGCCTTGTTTCAATGCGGCATCAATATCTTCGAAGGCTTTGTTATAAATTTCGGGATTGGTTCTCTGCGAATCTATGGGTATGGCTTTTCCGGTTTTGAAAATAAAATGCAGTACCGGAAGCTTATAAATCGGGTTGAACATGACAAATCGGATCGGGCGCCGGCAGGATCCGGCAATAATGGGTCCGTCCATAAAACTCACATGATTGCAGACGATTACTGCTGCGCCTTCATCGGGAATATTGTCGAAATCAATATGATGAACCCGGTAAAACGTATGCGTCAGAATCCAGATCAGAAAACGCATGACAAATTCCGGCAGCACCGTGTAAATATAGACCGCAACTGCAATATTCATCAGTGCAAGCGTTAAGAAAAACTGCGGCGTGGTCAGTTTGGCAACACCGAGCATCAGTGCACCCATGATACTGGAAACCACCATGAACAAGGCATTAAAAATATTATTTGCCGCAATAATCCGCGAACGATATTGCGCTTCTGTGCGAACCTGAATAAAGGCATAGAGTGGCACAATATAAAATCCTCCGAAAACCCCGATCAGAACCAAGTCTGCAAGCACCCGGAAACTGCCCGACGTTTTCAGAAACTGCCCCAGATTCATCAGCGTTTCGATCTGCGGAGGCGTGTAGGCAAAAAATAGATCAATGCCGAAAATGCTCAATCCGATGGATCCGAGCGGCACGAGTCCCAATTCGATTTTTCTGCCAGAAAGTCTTTCGCATAACAGAGAACCTGCGCCCACGCCCACGGAAAACATGGTCAGCAGCAAGGTTACCACACTTTCGGAACTCTTCAGGACTTTTTGGGTGAAATTAGGTAGTTGTGTCAGATATGCCGCGCCCAGAAACCAGAACCATGAAATCGCCAGCATGGAAAGAAATACCGAATGAACTCTTTGAGAAAACTTCAAGGTTTCCCAAGTCTGTGTCAGAGGATTCCATTTTACACTCAGGTCGGGAGACGGCGATTCGGCAATCGGGATTCTGCGGCTGGCAAGCCATCCAGCAAGGGCAATCGCGCAGACTGCTGAAGATACCCAGAGTTTTCCATTGTCCAATTGAATCAGCACACCGCCCAGAATCGTTCCCAGTAAAATCGCGATAAACGTTCCCATCTCCACCATCGCATTGCCGCCCACGATTTCTCCGGGCATCAGATGCTGCGGAATAATGCTGTATTTGACCGGACCGAAAAATGCCGACTGAGTCCCCATGAAGAACAAAATAAACATG
>CAZMDM010000552.1:0-4129 GCA_964564775.1 uncultured Desulfonema sp.
CTGGGAACCCGATCCGTATTCAACACGCTTTCCACAATGGCAGCATTGTCAGATGCCGATGTCCGGCAGAAATTCTGGAAAGATATCACTGGAATCACCAACTATACCAAAGACGAGTATGAGGCAAAAGCGCAGAAAAAATCCGAATGGGCATATAAAGAACTCAAAGCTCTATTGGAATATACGGAACGGGAAAAGATTTCACCCACTGAAATTGTCGGCTCTTATGCCGGTGCGATGGGGATTTGTCAGTTTATGCCCAGCAATGCCCTGACTCTTGCCAGAGACGGCAATAATGACGGACAGATCGATTTGTTCAATCATGCGGATGCAATTATGAGTGTAGCCAGCTATCTGAACAATTACGGATGGTATCCTGGAATTGATCAGAAAGGCGCGTATGATGTGGTGTATCAGTATAATCACAGCGAATATTATGTCAAGGCTGTTCTGAAAATTGCAGATTTGCTGAAAGGTTAATATAATAATGGATCAGACCGTAACCTTTTTTCTGGGAGTGGGTGCTGTTTTTTTTCTGATTACCTGTATTGCGATTCTGGATATTGCTGCAAAGGATTTCGGCAGTATGGAAAAGAAACTCTTATGGGGATTTATCGCTCTCATTCCATTTGTCGGCTGTATCATTTACTTTCTGGTCGGATTCAGAAAAGGTAAAAGACCGCAGTGCAGTGTAAAATAATGTTTGACAATCGCAGCTTGTTCGGATATAAAAAACCGATATTGTATCGGACATATTGTTGAAACTGCAACAATATCGCTGACAATTTTTCAAAGTGGTCCCATCGTCTAGCGGTCTAGGACGCTGGCCTCTCACGTCGGAAACACGGGTTCGAGTCCCGTTGGGACCACCACACATCCTTCCCAAAGGAGCATCATGGCAAAACCGGATAAATCTTCATGGGTATATGTTCTGATTCAAAATCCCGGAACCAACGAACAAATCGTGGGGCAGCATGACAATGAAAACAATATCTCGTTTATTCCCACGTTTCTGGAGCGGGATGACGCGTTGAAATGCTATCATCTGCTGGTTCTTGACAAAGCCAAGAAGTATGAAGTTCATGCGATTTTATACGAAGAACTTTCCGATTATGCTTCCAAAAACGGTTTTATCATTTTCATCCTGAACGATTCGGGACAAATTCTGGATAAACTTGTCTGAGGAGAAAAAAATGCTGAATGTGTATGCTGCAACATGGTGTCCGCACTGCGAAGATACGGTGAACTATCTGAAAGAACATCAGATTGCTTTCAATTATATTGATATTGAAAAAGCAGCACCGGATGTGGTCAGAAAAGTCGTGGATGTCAACGGCGGAGACGACTGGGTTGTGCCGACTTTGGAATACAAGGGAGAATGGCGCGAAGGAAAAGTTTTTGACGAAGAAGAATTGAAAAAAGATCTGAAAAAACTGGGCGTAATTGCTTAGATTCTTTTGTTCATATCATATCCTGTGCAAACTCAGTCTGAATCACATTGAATAATTCTCGTCCGATAGCCAGCCCGATATCAATAAACTGGGGACCGTATAACCTTCCGAAAGAAGATCGGAAGGTTTTTCTGGCGTTTTCGAGCATTCTGATTCCTTTGGGATAAAACTCGACAAATTTGGACAGCGGCGTTTTGGAAAATGACACCATCTCCCATATCGTATCCGTGAAATTGTCCGGTCCCCATCGGAATTTGTCCGCATCATACAGACAATTTGAAATCAGAATCCCTTCCGGTGTATTGACATCTGTGGTTTCCCGGAATGCCTCATGGCATCGGATTGCCTGATAAATATCTCCGATTTCATCCTCTGAAAACGGATAATTTTTCAAAATATGCCGGGCAGTTTCAGCCCCGCGCAACGCATGATTTTTGTCTTTGCGCTTGAGATCATGAAGCAAGCCCGCACATTGAGCCATACAGAGTTTCCGATATGCAAAAGCTTTCGATCTGCCCAAATTGCGGCATTCGGCAAGAACCAATGCTCCGGCATCAAGGCTCACTTTGACCGCGTGCTGCAATCCATGTCCGAAATCATCCTCAAGACGGCTTTCCGCAAATCGCCGCAGTTTCAAAATCAAGGAATTGCTGTCAAAACACTCGCGAGAAATCTCTGCTGCCCATGAGAGGTCTGTGTAAAATTGCGGGGTCGGATAGCGATACACAATCTCTCGCGCCCGGGTGCGAATACGAAGATAGATCAGTTCCATAATGAAAACGGGGCGGATGAAAACTACCGCCCCGGAATCCTCATATCAGTCAGCCATCGCAAACAGATTGTCGCCGCAGACTTTCCATTTACCGTCTTCTTTGACCAGTTCGAGCTTCTGGCGCACAGGAACCTTCTGCTCTTTGGTAAAGAAGGAACGCAGCGGCGGAGCAACTTCGCCTGCTATCTCAATCGTGGCTTTGGTCTGATCCGCAGCAAGGGTGTAGGTTTCGGGATGATACAGCTTCTTTCCGATATACCATACGCTGAATCCGCGATCTCTAGCTTCATTTTCCCAAAAGCTTGCATAAGCATCCAGTTGTTCGGTGTCTCCGGCTTTGCACAGACGATCCGCCATGCCGGCTTTGTCATACTTGAAATACGCTTTGGTAAATTCAAGAGCGGCTTTGTTCGGGCTGTCTTCCAAGTCTGCAAACACCAGCATCACCTGAAGGAAAATTCCCAACAGCAGAGAGAGGGTAATGGTGATAATTTTGTTGTCCTGCGTCATTTGTTCTCCTTTCCGAAATTCAATACTATATTTTTTGCTTTCCGAAGGGGAAGGCAAGGTGGTTCGGTACTAAAAAATCCAATCTTCTTTTTTGAGAAATCCTTCCAAGTCAGTACATGCTATATTGAAATATTGGCATATATTCGGTATTTTTGCAGCATTATCTTTGTACTGTTCCTGTGTTACCACATAAGCATTTTCAGTCTTTGCCTTTGCGATAATAAACGGGTCGGCAAACGGACCGCCCTTTAATCGTTTCTTCATTTCCATATTCTGCTGAAAATGAGGAATTTTATAAATTTCTGTGATAAAATTAAGCTCTTCAATATCGGGAGTTTCAAAAAACTCAGTATGTTGTTTCATCCATTCTTCTAAAGAATCCCCGCGTCTGAGTATTTCGATCTCCCGCCTGACTTCTCTTACAGAACATATCCGATTCTCAGAAATCAATTGATTGAACTTACTCCAGAAAGTAGGAAAACGATCATAATAGTAATGACGAAATATGGCTGTCAGCGTATTGTTATCAAATACATAATCCATAACAATTACCTCAGCGCATAGTTTTCAAAACGGACAGCACTGCTGACATTCATCCCCAAGTATTCGGCAAGATTTTCAATAGAAATTTTATCCTGATAATACTTGCCGAAAGCCAATCGGATATAATGGTCTCCGAGATATTTTCTCTGAGTTAAGTAATAATCGCCTCCGCCTGTCTTTTTTTCTTCAGCATCCGATGCTTCCTTTCTCCACTTATCCGCATAGCGACGATAAGTATCTTCATCTATGATATTCAATTCCAAATAGTTTCTCAAAATAACTTCTCTGCTCACGCAGAACATATTTGCCAGCTGCGAAATTGCCGATTCAGTGAACACAAGCTTGTATCGCAGCAAAGCATTTCTCGGAACCAAGCATTCATTGGCGAATTTATTGCATTGCGTTTCAAGAAGCGCATATTCTCTCGGAAGAGACCCGACAATATTTTCTCTGAAATCAATCCCGCCGCTTCTGTACAACAAATGCCCCAACTCATGGAATAATGTGAAAATTTTTCGTGATGCGGGCATTGAATTATTGATAATAATAACAGGATATCTTTCATCGAAAACACAGAATCCCGAAAAGCGATCATTGCGGAATGCATCCGAAAAAATAAAGATGCCTTGAGAATCAAATGCTTTCCGCCAATTATCAAAAGCAATATCCCGATTTTTCCACGAAAGTTGTGTCTCGAGCGAAATATTCAATTCTTTTCTGATATCACCTGCCAAAGAGGAAATGTCCGTGTTTTTACGAATAGTAAAGCGATCTATCAGATTATGAGAAAGCGGTTTTTCTCCGTTATAAAGCTCACCGATATTGATCTGATATACTTTTGCTTTTCTATAAA
>CAZMDM010000553.1:0-13132 GCA_964564775.1 uncultured Desulfonema sp.
ACTTCGTAAAATGATTTTGTTTTGAAATGTCCTGCCACCACCGGGCTCAACACAGATTGGATCGTCGTCAGGTTCATATGTGTATAACGGACAGGTGTTGAGAATGGCTACGGCGGACTAATTCGCAACAATCTTAATCAGATGGAGTTCTGTTTCGGAAAAGTGATGCAGCTTGGTGGTGAAACAATTCATCACCCCGATAATATGCTCATGTCCCACCTGAAGCGTCAGCCTCAGCATGGAAACCAGCCCCAGCTTTTTTGCCATTGCCTTTTCTTTGAACCGGGGTTCTTTCAGCACATTTTTAATGGTGAGCGGTTCTTTGTGAGACGCCACATATCCGACAATTCCCTCGCCCATATTCAGCGAGCGGTCTTTGACATAGTCCGGTTCTATTGCCTGCGTGGCTTTCAGACGGAGTTTCGGAGGTGTTTCATGCTCGTCAATCAGCCAGAGGGAACAGATCGCGAATCCGGTAACCTGCGCGGTAACCATTACGATCAACTTCAGAATATCTTCCAGATACAAATCCGAAGTGATCGCCTTGCTGATGTCCATCAGGGCTTTGATATATTGGTCATAGGTTTTGGGCTTGATTCTGTCCATCGCTGTTTATCCCGGAATGCGAAATCAGAAAATCATAAACACCCGTCTGCGTTCATCCAAACGGGTGATGCCTTCTTCTGCGGCAATTTTCAGAGCATCCGCAAATTCCTGCTCTGTGGGGCGCCGCCGCAAAGCCTCGATTTCAAAAGCTCTTCCGCACGGACGATATTGCGGCATGATATTGACATAAGTATTTTTTGAAATCTCGCTCGCGATAAACCGCATGATTTCAAGGGTTCCGGCAAGTCCCTGAGGCAATACCAGATGCCGTACCAGCAAGCCTTTTCGGGCAATTCCGACGCGGTCAATCTCAAGGTCGCCGACTTGCCGGTGCATTTCTTTCAACGCGTTCCGGGCAGTTTCAGGATAATCTTTTGCCTTGCAGGTCTGATCCGCAATCTCCGAATCCCAAAATTTGAAATCCGGCATGTAAATATCTATCACACCTTCCAAAAGCTTTAAGGTTTCCACTTTGTCATAGCCGCCGGTATTGTAAATCAGAGGTACCGATAAGCCATCCCGAATCGCAATTTCAAGGGCTTCGAGAATCTGACACACGACATGAGACGGCGTAACCAAATTGATATTATGACAACCAGAATGCTGCAATGAGAGCATGATTTCGGCAAGTCTTTCGCAAGAGATTTCCTCGCCATCTCCTTCGTGGCTGATGTCATAATTCTGACAGAAAATGCAGTAGAGATTGCAATGGGTGAAAAAAATTGTACCAGAGCCTTTTTTCCCTACCAGCGGACTTTCTTCCCCGAAATGCGGACCAAAGCTGGACACCCAAGCATTTCTGCCGGTTTTGCATACGCCGATTTTTCCCGATAAGCGATCAACCTTGCATTCTCTGGGACAAAGCGTGCAGGATTTCAGGATGGTTTTGGCAGCTTCGATTTTTTTCTTCAGCAGCCTGCTTCGGTATGTTTCGATATATGTCGGAGACATAAGATACACCGTTCCCGAAAATGAATTTCCATAATAGCACGGCAAATTATGACCGTGATGGTATTTTTTTATGTGTAGCAAATTTCGCCCTTAAACACAATTCCGAATAATTTTTCATCTCAGGCTTGCTTTATGAATCAAAGATCGTTATAGTCTTATAACAAATTCATTCTCACAGGATATGTTCATGCAGCCCAAAACCATCACCATCGCACTTGCGGGAAATCCCAATTCCGGCAAAACCACGATATTCAACAATATTACCGGGACACGTCAGAAAGTCGGCAACTGGCCCGGGGTTACCGTTGAAAAAAAAGAAGGCGTGATTCACAAATACGGGTATGAACTCAAAATTGTTGATCTTCCCGGAACATACAGCCTTACACCGTTTTCTATCGAAGAAATTGTTGCCAGAGATTTTCTGCTGGAAGAAAAGCCGGATGTGGTCATCAACATCATTGACGCGTCGAATTTGGAAAGAAGCATGTATCTTGCCTCCCAACTTAGGGAAATTGACTGTAAGGTGCTGTTTGCGCTCAACATGGCTGATCTTGCCAAAGCCAGAGGCATTACAATTGACGATAAAAAACTTTCCGAAATTCTGGGGCTGCCGGTTATGTTCACGGTTGGCAATAAAAACAAAGGCATTGACGATCTGCTGAAAAAAGCCATCGAACTTGCTGAATCCGAATGTCGGCTTTGGGACAGCCGTCAGGTGGTTTATACTCACGATATCGAAACCGCAATATCCAAGATTCAGGCATTTATCGCCAAAAAAAGCAACGGAAATCTGCCTTACAACAGCCGGTGGACAGCAATCAAGCTGCTGGAAAACGACAGGGTGATCCGCGAGCATCTGCTTCGGAAAATGGGAGATATCGGGCAGCAGATTCTGTGGACAGCCGAAGACGAGCGGGATATTTTGTCAGAAGTTTTCGATGATGACCCTGAAATTGTTATGACCGATGAGCGATACAATTTTATCACGGATATTGTTCAGGATGTCGTACGTTTTTCTCCGAAACAGCCCAGAGATATTTCCCGAAGTATTGATCTGATATTGACGCATCGCGTGTTCGGATTTCCGATATTCATATTTTTCATCTGGGGCATGTTTCAACTCACTTTTTCGCTGGGCGCGTATCCGATGGATTGGATTGACGCGGGCGTGAATGCGTTTTCGGGAGTATTGGAGAGCAAGCTTGCCGACGGTCTTTTCAAAGACCTGCTGATTAACGGCATTGTCGCGGGCGTGGGCAGCGTGATTGTGTTTCTGCCCAATATTCTGATTCTCTTTTTCTGTATCGCGTTATTCGAAGATACGGGGTATATGGCAAGAGCCGCGTTTTTAATGGACAGAATCATGCACCTAATCGGGCTTCACGGCAAATCCTTTATTCCGATGCTCATGGGATTCGGATGCAATGTGCCGGCAATCATGGCTACCCGGACATTGGAAAGCGAAAAAGACCGGATTTTAACCATTCTGATTACGCCCTTCATGTCTTGTTCCGCAAGGCTTCCGGTATATATTGTTCTGGCAGGCGCGTTTTTCGGACCTAAAGCCGGAACCGTAATTTTTTCGATCTATCTGATCGGTATTCTGCTTTCGATTATCAGCGGGCGATTGTTCCGATCAACACTTCTCAAGGGGGCTGACGCGCCGTTTGTCATGGAAATGCCGCCTTATCGCGTGCCGATGCTGAAAAGTCTGATGATTCACATGTGGGATCGCAGCAAAATGTTTCTGCAGAAAATGGGCGGCGTGATTCTGGTCGGCTCTGTGGTGGTGTGGACATTATCGGTATTTCCCGAAACTCGGCATTTTTCCAAAGATTATGATGCGGAAGCCCGAAAAATCGAATCTTATTATAACACTCAGCGTATGACCCGGCCAGATGCCGCGGCACAGAAGCAGTTGAACAAAGATAAAGAAGATGCGCTGAAAAAACTTTCTGTTCAGAAAAAAGCCGAGCAGACCGAAAATTCGTTTATGGGCATGATCGGAAAAGGCTTGGCACCGATATTCTCACCCATCGGAATTGACTGGCGCGGCGGTGTGGCGTTGCTGAGCGGGTTTGTGGCAAAAGAAATCGTGGTCAGTACAATGGGCATTTTGTATGCTGCGGGTGATGAATCCGAAGTATTGGAAAAGGCATTGCAAACTTCCGGCATGACACCTCTGTCCGCATTTTCCATGATGGTGTTTGTGTTGCTCTATGTTCCCTGTCTGGCAACGATTGCGACCATCCGCAAAGAAACCGCATCGTGGAAATGGACGCTGTTCAATATCGGATACAGCACGGCATTGGCATGGTTTGTGGCATTCTGCGTGTATCAGGGCGGAAGATGGCTGGGAATTGCTTGATAAATCATTCATTCAAAAAGGAAAGCTTATATCATGTCCGAATGCAAAAGAACAGAGCATGTACTCGATGAATTGCTCAATCTGTTGAAGCTTGAAAAGATAGAGGAAAACATTTTCCGGGGGAAAAGTCAGGACCTCGGATTCGGCAACATCTTCGGCGGTCAGGTGCTGGGACAGGCGCTTTCCGCAGCCTCGCAGACCGTGTCCGGGAAACGGAGCGCGCACAGCCTCCACGCGTATTTTCTGAGACCCGGCGATCCGGTCAAACCTATTGTATATACCGTGGATTGTATCCGAGACGGGCAGAGCTTTACCACTCGGAGAGTTACCGCAATTCAGAAAGGAAGAGCGATTTTTTCGATGTCTGCTTCATTTCAGATTGAGGAGAATGGTTTTGAACATCAGAACGATCCGCCTCAGGTTCCGGGTCCCGAAGGATTGCTGTCCGAGCTTGAAATTGCCCGGAATCATAAAGATAAAATCCATGTCAGTATCCGGGATAAGCTCACCTGCGACAAACCCATCGAAATCAGACCCGTCAATCCGATTGATCCGTTTGCTCCGAAAAAAGAGAAGCCGCTGAAATATTCATGGTTCAGGACGGTCGGGAAAATGCCGGATGATCCGACTGTACACAAATACATGCTGGCGTATGCTTCTGATTTCGGTCTGGTTACAGCATCGTTGTATCCTCACGGTCATACCTTCTGGGAATCAGATATGCAGGTTGCCAGTCTGGATCACGGAATGTGGTTTCACAGAAACTTCCGAATGGACGAATGGATGCTCTATGTCATGGAAAGTCCGAGCGCGAGCAGTGCAAGAGGATTAAGTCACGGATATATCTACACTCGTGATGGAAAGCTTGTTGCTTCGACAACTCAGGAGGGGCTGATTCGCTATCATGGGAAAAAGACGTGAAACAATTATTCTGAAATAATCAGCCTGCCATAGACTATTTCATTTACAGAAAATATGTGTTAAAAGGAGAAAATATGACGCCTTGAATAACCCTTTCACAAAAGGAGACTTCCATGCCTGCCGACGGACGGAGAAACGAACGTGATCTGATTCTTGCGCCCAACGAGTATGCCTTTATTCTGGATGAAACCAAAGGCAACATTGTCAATTATGTAGGTCCTCATAAAACCAGTCTTGCCAATACGGATCAGCCGGTCATCTTCAACAGCGAGACCAAGCGATTCGAGCGATGTTCCCTGGAAGATGCTGTTCAATGCTTTGCCATTGCGCCCGAAGGCTGGTATCTGATGCTCAAAAATCCGCCTTCGGACGGGAAAATGCCCAAAACCGGCACTGCCAACAGTCTGCCCGATCTGGATATCGGGCGCAAGGTGAATATTCCGGGTCCGGTGGCATTCGCACCTTGGCCCGGTCAGATGATCAAGGTGATTCAGGGGCATCATCTGCGCTCGAATCAGTATCTGCTGGTGCGGGTCTATGATGAAGAAGCTGCAAGAAGCAATTGGGGCAAAGCCGTGATCAAACCCCAGACCGCGTCTGCCGGTGAAGCCGAACCCGCTCCGGTTCGGGAAGTTCCCGATCTGACCATGGGCAAACTTTTGATTATCAAAGGCACGGATGTTTCCTTTTATATTCCGCCGACTGGCATTGAGGTCAGCGAAGATTCGGGCGAATATGTCCGAAATGCCGTAACGCTGGAGCGGCTCGAATACTGCATTCTGCTGGATGAAGACGGCAACAAACGCTATATCATTGGTCCCGCGGTGGTTTTTCCCAAACCCACAGAAACCTTTGTTGCCAAATCCGGTTCGCTCAAATTCAAGGCAATCGAGCTGAATGAAAACAGCGGCTTATACATCAAAGTTACCACGCCGTATCAGGAAGACGGAAAATCCTACAAAGTCGGGGATGAGTTGTTTATCACCGGCAAAGATCAGATGATTTATTTTCCCCGCACCGAACATGCGATTATCCAATATGGAGAGCAGGAACTGCATTATGCAGTGGCGATTCCTGCCGGAGAAGCGCGATATGTTCTGGATCGCTTAAGCGGACAGATTTCCCTGAAACGGGGTCCCACGATATTTTTGCCGGATCCGCGCAAAGAAGTCATTGTCCGCCGGGTTCTCGATCCCAGACAGGTCGCGGTTTGGTTTCCCGGAAACTCGGAAGCCTTGGAATACAACAAGCATCTGATGGAAATTGCCCGGCAGAAAAAAGAAGGCGATTTTGTCCGGGAACAACCCGCTCCGGTATCGCTCGAAGCTGTCCGATCACCGAGAGCTGCTGCGCCGACACCCGAAGAATTTGTCGGCGATAAATTCACCCGGAAACAAAGCTTTACGCCTCCGAGAACCATCACGCTGGATACCAAATACGAAGGCGCTGTTGCCATCAATGTCTGGACAGGCTACGCGGTGCTGGTAGTCAGCAAAACCGGCGAACGAAAAGTCATTGTGGGACCCAGAAGTTATCTGCTCGAATACGATGAAATTCTCGAAACCGTAGAGCTGTCGAGCGGCACCCCCAAAACCGACTCGAACCTGATCAAAACCGTTTATCTGAGAGTGCTTCATAACAAGGTATCGGATATTGTCCGTGTGGAAACCCGCGACCTGTGTCCGGTGGATATTACGCTGTCGTATCGCGTCAATTTCGAGGGCAATCCTGAGCAATGGTTCAATGTGGAAAATTATGTCAAATTTCTCACAGATCATCTGCGCTCCATGCTGAGAAACACCACCAAGCAATACAGCATCGAGGAATTTTATGACAAAGCTATTCCGATCATTCGGGATACGATTCTGGGTGCTGCCAGTGAGGATGGCAAGCGTTCCGGGCGATTGTTTTCCGAAAATGGAATGCGGATTTACGATGTGGAAGTGCTGAACATCGCGATTCTGGATGAGAATATCGGGGAACTTCTGATTGATTCTCAGCACAACACGGTCAGAGAAATGCTCGATCTGGAAGCGCAGAAGCTCAACCAACTGATTGTTCAACAGAAAGAAAGCGTGAAGCAGAAGATTGCCGAAACCACAGCCGCGACATCCCAACTGATGCTGGAGTTGCAGATCAGAGAAGCCGCGAAACAGATGGAGTTGAATCTGTCCAATCTGGAAGCGGAAACCGCAGTTCAGAAAAAGCGTCTGGATGCCAAGCTCTCGGAACAGGAAGCGCTGGATAAAATCAATGCTGCCGAACTCAGAAGACAGAAAGCCAAGTCGGATTTGGAAATCAGCGTGGCAGAACAGCAACTGACGCAGAGAATCGAAGAACTTAAGGCAAATGTCGAGGCGGTAGTAAATAAAGCCAATGCGATCTCTCCTGATCTGATCGCAGCATTGCAGTCTTTTGCGGATAAAGCTTTGGCGGAACGCATGGCAGAAAGCATGGCACCGATGGCAATTCTGGGCGGCAAAAGCGTTGCAGAAGTGCTGGGGCAACTGCTCAAAGGCACGATTGTGGAAAAAGTGCTGCAATCCGAAGTCAAAATGAAAAAACCGTAGTTGTTATCAATTCTGTTCAGCCCCGAAATAAATATCAGGGCTATAAGCTCAAGCCTGCTTTAAGCAGGCTTCGGTTTATAGCCGGGCGATTTATCGCTCGGTTATTGTTAAGATTCGATATAATTTCCGCACTGACTATCCGCATTCAGAAGAAAGGTTTATGAGAAATCTGCCGAAAACTACCCTGAAAATTGTTGTGATGATGATTCTGCTTCTGCCGTCGGCATTGTGGGGAGATACTGATCCGAACCGGCACATCGAGGCAATGATCGAGCCAGTTGATCGGAAAGGACTGATGCGCCTTGCCCGGATGGGTGCGGATATTGACGGAGTATGGGGAGATAGAGCCAGAATATATGTTGATTCAGGTATGTTGAAAGAACTCGAAAACATGGGATATCGCATATCTGTCATATCCCAGAGCCGATCCGAGCGCGCTGATGGCTATCCCAGTTATGAACAGATGACTGCTGAACTGCAAGCAATTGCAGCCACTCACCCGGATATAAGCCGATTGTATAGTATCGGCAAATCCTATCAGGGCAGAGACCTTTGGGTTATGAAAATTTCCGATAACCCGGATGAAGAGGAGGACGAACCCGAATTTCAGTATATTTCCACCATGCACGGTGATGAACCTGTCGGAACACAACTCAGCCTGAATCTGATACATCTTCTGACAGAATCGTATGGAAACGATGAGCGGATCACGAACTTGGTCAACGAGATCGAAATATGGATCATGCCTCTGATGAATCCTGACGGATATGTGAATATGAGCCGCTATAATGCACAGGGATATGATCTGAATCGCAGTTTTCCGGACAGAGCCATCTATATACCGCCTCCTTATCCGAGCGAAGTTCAGACGATGATGGATTGGGAATTATCACAATCCCCTGTACTTTCCGCAAATTTCCACACCGGCGCGACAGTGGTGAATTATCCGTATGATTCCGATCCGAATCCTGATCTGAGCTATTCAGCTACTCCTGATGATGAATTGTTCAGACAACTTGCGCTGAGCTATTCTTCTTCCAATCCCTCCATGTATCAGAGTGTGTATTTCGACAAAGGGATCACCAACGGTGTCGGATGGTATTATGTATATGGCGGAATGCAGGACTGGAACTATATCCGGCTGGGAGCATTTCAGCTTACCATAGAGCTTTATGATATAAAGTATCCGTCTTTTTCTCGGATTCCGGCAATATGGGAAAATAACCGGGAATCCATGCTGAAATATATGGAATGGTCTTTGAAAGGCATTCGGGGAATTGTTACGGACAGCGATACCGGCAAGCCTCTGAAAGCCTCGGTAACTGTTATCGGAAACGATCATGCCATATCCACAGACCCTGACGCGGGAGATTATCACCGAATCCTTGTTCCCGGAACTTACCGGCTCCGAGTCTCGGCTGACGGCTATGTTACTTATGAAACAGACAATATCATTGTCGCTGAGGGCAGGGCTGCAAGAGCCGATATCCGCCTGTCTCCGGTAAAGCCGGGCCATATCGACGGCAGCGGAAGCATCGATCTTGCAGATGCAATTGCGGCTCTTCGGGTGCTTGCGGGAATCGATATGCCGGTTCATCTGAAAGCCGATGTGAATGCAGATGGCAGGATCGGTCTTGAAGAAGCGGTTTTCATTTTGCAGAAAGCGGCAGGACTGAGATAAACCGAATGTTTGAAAACCAAAGCGAAATTTAAAAAGACTATGATTCGATAAATAAAAATAAAATTCAAATAGTTATTCTACAAATAGCGTTGCAGGATTACATCAGCTTCTTCATAACCAGCCTTTCAACAATTGTGTTATTCGCAGAAGTTCTCTCGCTTCTTGTTCCCATGTTTCTGTTCTATGAATTGAAATTCTCTCAAGCAAAACAATAGATCCTGTTGACCGAAGAACGATATTTCCGCATTGCGGAAGCAGATTTAAAAAATCACTCTTAAAGGACGGCATTGAGGTACCATCTTGGATATAAAGATCAAATTGGACCGATTGATCCAAGATATCCGGCTTGACTTTTGAGAATTTGAATGATGAAAAGTCTGAAACAGACAGTTCAAAACCCTTACGGATGATTTTTTCTCCTATCCCCTTGATACTTGGAAGAAAAAACAATATCCATGCTCCGCTTATGCGTGTTTGCGGAATCTTTGCGATGAGACGATTCGTGGTGTCTTCAGAGTCCGTAGTCCAACACACCACATAATCGTCTGACATCCTCCTGTAAGCCTGCTCTACATAGCCAGTATATGCGGTAGAACGAAACGCATCTTTGATTTCCTTGATAATCGGATCGGACTGATCGAGAAGTATAAATCCTTGTGAAGTCAGAATATTATTGATCGGAACAGCGATCTTCGGATCGGGTTTCCTTTTCCAAAATAATAGCCCTAAAACAACAATGAGAAAAGTTATGGACACACCAATTAAGGCATCAATCATTACTCACCCCTCCTTATACACGTATTCGGCGATCATTTCTTTAAGCTTCTGAATCGCCTCTTTATTTTCTCTGGTTTTGCACAGATATCTGAATCTATCCCATTGAATTTGCTCGATATGATCAATCATAATCGAAACCGTCTCAATGGGTTCAGGATCCTGAGTATCCAGAAAAGCAAAGCTGACATAAATCGTGGTTCCCTGATGCACAAGGTCTGCGATTTCAGCATAGCTCATACCGGCAGTATCATTTGCAAAAAGCTCTATGGTTCCCACGCGTGCCATATCCAGAATGGTTTTGTCGAATACCTTGCGATGAAGCCCCGCGCTGCTTCTGATCTTATCCAGTCGGTATGAGGAAGAGATACCCGATTTAGCAGCAGCTCTTCGGATTGCCTGCTCTGCTTTCCATCTCATAAAATTACCGCATCCTTATCGTCACATAATATGCCCTTGCCCCGCGCTGAAGCAGTATGACCAATGAAGATTTCTGGCGATATCGGCTCAACGCGTATTCCAGATCATCCGGCTTGGAGATGTTGATTTCATCGATCTGCCGGATCATATCTCCGGGCAGAGCGCCGATTCGTCCGAGTGGTGAATCTTTGCGGACATCCCGGATCACCACACCTTCCCTGCCGGAGTCATTTACCCGAACTCCCAGCAGTTTCCAACTCAGGTCTTCTCTATATGCCGGAGACTGCTTCAACGAGCGGTCTTCGGTATCTCCGTAGCGAACCAGTTCCGCCACAATTCCCTTTGCCTTATTGATCGGAATGGCAAAACCGATGCCCTGAGCTTTGGCATAAATGGCGGTGTTGATACCGATCAGTTCACCTCTGATATTCAGAAGCGGACCTCCGCTGTTGCCGGGATTGATGGACGCGTCCGTCTGAATAAAGTCGTGATAGGTATGGTTATCTGTGCGAATACTTCTGCCGATGGCACTGATCACGCCGGTGGTTACCGTATGCGAAAATCCGAAGGGATTGCCGATAGCAATGACTGTTTCGCCGATCATCAGATCATCGGATCGTCCCATCGGAATTTCGGGCAAGGCTGTTGGCGAAGAAATCCGCAGTACCGCCAAATCCGTATCCGGGTCAGCTCCGACCACGCGGGCTTGAAATTCACGCTCGTCATTGAGCAAAACCTTGATAATTCCGCCTCTGGAAATGACGTGAGCATTGGTGATAATCAATCCGCGTTTGCCATCAATAATTACGCCCGATCCCAAACTCGTGCCTTTGACCTGACGCTTGGGAATCGGCTCAAAAAACTCCTTAAAAAACAGATCGAAAAATGGATCCATTTCACCGAACGGACTTGCCTGAGCCACATATTCCGTACTGATATTCACGACTGCGGGGCTGATTTTCCGAACCGCCCTGACCACCGGAGTTTCCCGTTCATAGTCTGCGGCAAAAGCATACTCCCCAGCAAAAACGATCATTATCAAAAACAAGATGCGTTTTGGCATCGCTATCCTCCTGAAAATCGATGTTGAGATTTTTTATCATACAATGCTTTTGCAAAACAAGTCTTAATATCGAATCTGAGAAATAACTGTAGCAAGTGATAAATTGCCCGACTGACGAGTGTGTGGGTAAGGGGGAGGTGGCACGAAAAAGCTGCTGACATTTTTTCGGATTATGGGTATCATATCTTGGTGATGCCGATAAAATAAAACCGTCATAAATCCGGCAATCTGTAAATTCCGAAAATCATGGTTTAGACATGAGCAAAAAACGAAAAATCATTCTCATACTCATCGGAGTATTCATTGTCCTGCCGATCATCTCGGTGGTCGGCACGCTGTTTTTTCTGGAGACCGACCTTGCCCAGCATTATCTTCAGAAAAGAATCAATGCCCTGATTCCCGGCAAAATTACATGGAAGCATATCTGCTTTTCCATGATACGGGGGCGTTTCGAAATCACCGAAGCAAAGCTGCAAAGCCCTGACAATCACGATATTGCAAGCTTTAACCGGCTGTATCTCGATATTTCCCTGAAAGCCTTACTCAGCGGCAAAGTCAATATATATCGCCTGACTTTGGATCACCCGCAGGTCCGATTGGCGTACCATGACGGCAAGATGAATATTGTGCAGGCATTTCCGCGTCCCAAACATCGGGAAAGAGAAATCAGAACCGAACACGCGCTGATTCCGTTTTATCTTGCGATTGAAGAACTTGAGATTATTAACGGCGAAGTTTCTTATGACGCCCAAAATCTCCACGCGGAACTGGGAAATATTCATCTGAAAGGAAAAGGCAATTCGTTGGAGCAGCTTGCCGAGATATCGCTGAATATCGGCAGCGGCAGACTGAAAATGTCGCAATTGTCCGCAGAACTTCATGCGTTGTCTGCCAAAGGCGGCTTCAATCACGGGCGATTGGATGCGCCGGAACTTGCGCTGGTGCTGGACGCGGATTACGGCGAAAAATTTTCAAACAACCGCATTGAATTGAAAACCCGCTTGGAGGATCGCCGGGTAACGCTCGATCCTCTGGTTCTCAAAACTGCGGGCGGTGATCTGAATATCACTGGTGATATTGATTTTACAGAGGCATTCCCCGAAGGCTTTTTTGCTTCTTATCGGAATATCGAATTGCTTGCGTATCGTCTTCAGCTTGCCGGAAAACAGATTTTATTGGAAAAATGGTTTGAAAACAAAGCAAAAGGCAATCTCGATGCTGCTGTCTCTCTTCATGGAAAAGGCATTTCTCTGAATACCTTATCCTCATCAATCCGCGCGGAAATCTTTGCAAACGATGTGAATGCCAAAGCGCTGAACCTGCCTGCCGCAACTGTGAAAGCAGAAACCGAAGTCAAAGATAACGCACTGATTTTGAAAACGTTGGAAACCTCTATCGGTGAATCGTCTCTTCATGCCGAAGGGCGCTATGAATTTGCCTCGCAGGATGTGAATGCGGCTGTAAAAATCAATGCACCGGACATTGAAAAAAGCCTGTCATTATTCGGTGTCAAAGATGTTCGCGGCAAATTGCTGACCGATGTCGAAATTTCAGGAAATATCCGAAAGCCGAATTTCAGCCTTGATCTTCATGGAAATGATCTGAAGTTCAAAGAAATCATGGCAGATACAGCAGATATTCGCGCCACATTGGATCATAGCGGCAATCTGAATGTATCGCAGCTTCTGCTTCGCCATCAGGACTCCGAAATCAAAGGGATCGGTAATATTGCATTATATGACAGCAATTTATTATCAGATTTTGCTTTGGAACTGACC
>CAZMDM010000554.1:0-3286 GCA_964564775.1 uncultured Desulfonema sp.
GAGATCTAGAAGATTGCCGATTTTGCTGGGCAGACTCTTCAGAAACCAGATATGTGCCACCGAAGTCGCGAGATCGATATGTCCCATGCGTTCCCGGCGGACTCTGGACTGAATGACTTCCACTCCGCATTTTTCACAGATCACCCCCCGATGTTTCATGCGCTTATATTTGCCGCAGTTACATTCGTAGTCTTTGGTGGGTCCGAAAATTTTGGCGCAGAACAACCCTTCCCGTTCCGGTTTGAAGGTTCGGTAGTTGATCGTCTCCGGTTTTCGGATTTCTCCGTGAGACCACTCGCGAATCTTTTCCGATGATGCCAGAGAAATCTGAACAGCTTCGTAATATTTCGGATCTATCGGTTTTGCAAAAAAATCGTAGAGTGTTTCCACCTTTCCTCCTTATTCCTTCTGTTCCCCGATCAGGGTCATTTCCAGTCCCAGACTCTGAAGTTCTTTGGTCAGAACTTTGAATGATTCCGGAAGTCCGGGTTCCAGCACATTCTGTCCTTTGACAATTTTTTCGTACATCCGGGTTCTTCCTGCCATATCATCGGATTTGACGGTGAGAAATTCCTGAAGCGCGTGTGCCGATCCGTAAGCTTCCATTGCCCAGACTTCCATTTCTCCAAGCCTTTGTCCGCCGAACTGTGCTTTTCCGCCCAAAGGCTGTTGGGTTACCAGAGAATATGGTCCGATGGAGCGAGCATGTATTTTGTCATCTACCAGATGATGCAGCTTGAGCATATACATCGTGCCGACTGTGATTTTGCCTTTGAACGGTTCTCCGGTTTTTCCGTCATAGAGGGTTGCCTGACCTGTGCGCTCGACACCGGCTTCTTCCAGCAGTTTTTTGATTTCCTCTTCTTTGGCACCATCGAATACCGGCGTTGCGGTATGGACGCCGTTGCGATAGTATGAGGCAAACCTGAGCAGTTCTTCGTCTGATAAGGCTCGAAGGTTTATAGCCCCTTTTTCGAAAATCTTTTCCAGCTTGGCACGGATTTCTCCGATTCGCTGTTCTTCCAGCATGTCGGAGAGTTGGTCGCCCAAACTTTTGGCAGCACGTCCCAGATGGATCTCCAGAATCTGACCCACATTCATACGGGAAGGCACGCCAAGAGGGTTCAGCACCATATCCACAGGTCTGCCGTCTTCGAAATAGGGCATATCTTCGATAGGCAGAATGCGGGATACCACGCCTTTATTGCCGTGTCTGCCCGCCATTTTATCGCCAACCGAAAGTTTGCGTTTCATGGCGACATAAACTTTGACCATTTTGATGACCCCGGGAGGCAGGTCATCGCCTTTTTCGTAGCGCCCCACCTTCCGGCTAAACTCTTCCCGACATCTATCACATTGGTCTTCATAGAAATTCAGCAAGTCTCTGATCTGATGTCCGATTTCAGGATCGTCGGAAAACATATTCCCGATCTTTGACAGGGGCAGATCGGATAAGGCACAAATGTCTAGAGGTTCAGAGGCGCAAAATTCTTTATCTGCGACTTTATCCCTTTGTACCTTTGTGCCTTTTTCTTGTCCTTTCGCCCCTTTTTTCACAGTCTGCACTTTACCTTTTGCACTCTGCACGGTTTCTATGATCCGAGTGCGGATGAGCTGTTCGAGCATTCGGAGCTCGTCATCTCTGTCCCGTTCGAACATAGCGATTTCCCGATCTTCGATTTCCCGGGTGCGGTCATCTTTGTCAATGCCTCTTCTGGAGAAGACTTTGGCATCTATGACGATGCCTTCAACACCGGGCGGTACTCTGAGCGAGGTATCTTTGACCTCGCCGGCTTTTTCTCCGAAGATTGCTCTCAGCAGCTTTTCTTCGGGAGAAAGCTGGGTTTCGCCTTTCGGGGTTACTTTGCCGACCAAAATATCGCCGGGGATGACTTCCGCTCCCAGACGGATGATGCCGGAATCGTCCATGTCTTTCAGTGCATCTTCGCCGACATTGGGGATATCCCGTGTGATTTCTTCTTTGCCCAGTTTGGTATCCCGGGCGACCACTTCGAATTCTTCGATATGAACAGAGGTATAGGTTCCGTCTCTGACCAGACGCTCGCTGACCAGAATAGAGTCTTCGAAGTTGTATCCGCCCCAGGGCATAAATGCGGCGGTTACGTTTTTGCCCAAAGCAAGTTCGCCGAGTTCGGTTGCAGGACCGTCTGCGATGATGTCTCCTGCATTTACCTTCTGACCTTTTTTCACGATAGGTCTTTGGTTAAAACAGGTATTCTGGTTCGAACGGACGAATTTTGATAAATTATAGACAGTTATAGCTTTTCTGGCTGCTGTCGGAGACAGTCCGTCCGAAGATGCGGGTGCGGTAAGCACTTCATCAAGATCATGACGCAGAATGATTCTGGAGGCTTCCACGTCTTCGACAATACCGTCATGTCTGGCGACTATGGTTACGCCGGAGTCTTTGGCAACCACGCCTTCGATGCCTGTACCGACCAGAGGAGCTTCGGTTTTCATCAACGGTACTGCCTGCCGCTGCATGTTGGATCCCATGAGCGCCCGGTTGGCATCATCGTTTTCCAGAAAGGGAATTAAAGACGCGGATACGCTGACGAGTTGGTTGGGTGATACGTCCATGAATCCGATCTCTTCACGGGGTTTGAGAGCATATTCGCCCGCGACGCGTGAGACCACGAGAGTATCCAGTAGTTGTCCGTTTTCAGCTACGGAAACATTTGCCTGAGCGATGGGATGTTCTTTTTCCTCAAATGCGCTCAGAAAGCGGATATCGGGCGTTACTGTCGAATCTTTGACAATGCGGTATGGAGTTTCGATAAACCCGTAGTCATTGACCCGTGCGTAGGTTGACAGCGACACGATGAGTCCAATATTGGGACCTTCGGGAGTTTCGATAGGACAGATTCTGCCGTAGTGAGACGGGTGTACGTCTCTGACTTCGAAGCCCGCCCGTTCCCGCGTGAGACCGCCGGGACCAAGAGCGGACAGGCGGCGTTGGTTGGTGGTTTCAGACAGCGGATTGGTCTGATCCATGAACTGGGAGAGCTGGCTGGTGCCAAAAAATTCTTTGACCACGGCAGACACTGGCTCGTATACACATCTCCGAGCCCACGAGACCGTACTAGATCTCGTATGCCGTCTTCTGCTTGAAAAAAAAAAGAAGAAGAAAGGGAAATAGGGCAGTAAAGTCACACTGCGAGGCAACGCACCGGTGCGCCAGGATACAGGGATGGCCACGGGCGGTGCGCGAAGGGAGGTCAGAGACGACCCACGAGTGGAAGCAACAAACACACGACCAACAAGA
>CAZMDM010000555.1:0-5878 GCA_964564775.1 uncultured Desulfonema sp.
AATTCGGAGTCGGTGCCGCTGTCGAGTTCCGAAACGGTTCGGATGATGCACTGGGAATCGGTATTGTTAATTATTCGGCTGAGGATATCCGCAAGATTATGAAACTTAAAACATCAGAAATTCGGGATGTTCTGGGCGAAAAACCTTATGATGAGGTGATTCATCGGAATAATCTGGTGCTGACCGGGGAGTGTATGATCTCTACGCCTTTTTCATAGCAGAACTGTTCAGATACTTTACAAACGCTTCGGATACCGGAGACAGACTCCGATGTTTGCAGGTGGTCAGATAAAAATTGCGTTTCAGATTCAAGCCCTTGATATGCAATGCTTTGAGACTGCCGCAGGCAAGTTCTTCGGATACGGCAATCGTGGAGATAATCGAAACACCTAGGTGGTTCCTGATTCCCTGAACTACTGCCTCGGTACTTCCCATTTCCGCAACAATTCTGAAATGTCCCAGACTGTGTCCGCTCCGATGAAGGCTATGTTCGACAGATTTCAATGTGCCGGAACCATGCTCCCGGATGATAAACGGCTCTGTCTTAAGCAGTTCCAAACTGACCGAAGATTTGCCTGCCCATGGGTGATCTGCCCAAACCACCAGTTTCAGATCATCTTCGGAAAATTTTTCCTGATTGAGCTTGTTATCTTTCACTTTTGCGCCGACAATGCCGACATCTGCCATGCCCGACAGAATGTGTTCAGTGATTTCTTCGGTATCCCCGATAGTTACCGAAACAGTAACATCAGGATATTGCCTGACGAATCCGCCGATAATTTGGGGAATCAGATAGGTTCCCGGAATGGAACTACCCGCGATCATCAGACGCCCCTGAATTTTTCCGTGAAAATCCGCAATCGCATTTTCAGTTTCATCCCGCAACGCAAGCAGTTTCTGAGCATATTCGTACAAAACCTGACCGGCTTTGGTGGGAACTGCTTCTCTGGATAAGCGGTCAATCAGCCTGCATCCGAAATATTCTTCCAAATCCTGAATATGACTGCTAACAGTAGGCTGAGTCAGATGCACGGCTTTTCCGGCTTTTGAAAAACTTTTCAGTTCGACCAGTTTGCAAAATATTTTCAATTGCCATAAATCCATAGTATCTAACCTTTTCCAAAACCGAATTTTTCTTTGAGTTTCCGCTCGACCAAAGGTGGAACCATATCGGCAATGTCTCCTCCGAAGCGAACTGCTTCTTTGATGATCGAGGAACTGGTAAATATCCATCGCAAGCCGGTCATCAGAAATACGGTCTGAATTTCCCGGTTTAAGCGGCGATTCATCAGCGCCATCTGAAATTCGTACTCGAAATCCGACACCGCGCGCATTCCCCGCAGAATGGCAGTTGCTTTGCGTTGTGCCACATAGTCTATCAGAAGTCCGCTGTAACTGTCCGCTTCCGCATTGGGGAAATTTTCCAAGCTCATTTTGAGCATTTCCAGTCGCTCATTCACATTGAACAATGTGGTTTTTGCCGGATTGTGCAGAATGGTAACAATGATTTTATCGAAGATTTTCAACCCTCTTTCCACAATATCCAGATGACCGTTGGTTACCGGATCAAAAGACCCGGGATAGATGGCAATACGTTCCATGTGTTTAACATTCCTCGAGTTTATGCGTATTCAGAAATGATATAAAGGTTCTTCCGTATTTTCGCTGATCCGCAAGATAAAAATGACGAATATCCTCTGAAATTTCTTCGGATATATCATGTTCGATCACAATACATGCCGAATCCGCGAGACAATTTTCTGCTTTCAGATGCGCCAAAGCCGGACCGATCAGTCCGCTGTGATACGGAGGATCCATAAATATCAGATCAAAATGTTTATCATAGATGTTCAGGCAGTTCAGATTTCGGGCAATATTCCATCGGATGATCCGGGCTTTTTCCATCAGTCTGCATTCTTCCAGATTTTTACGGATTACCGCCGCTGCTTCTTTGCTTTGGTCCACGAATACGGCAGACTTCGCGCCTCTGCTCAATGCCTCGATGCCCAGAGCGCCGGTGCCGGCAAACAAGTCCAAGACATTGGCGTCCCGAATCCGAAGTGAAAGGATATTGAACAGCGATTCTCTTACCCGATCCGAAGTGGGACGGGTTGCCATGCCTTTTACCGAGCGAAGCGTTTTGCCTCGCCATTGTCCTGCAATAATTCTCATACGATATTCAGAGACCGGATATACTCCGGTTTTACGCCCAATACTTCTGCTGCTTTATCCAAATTATGCCCGTACTGAAACAGCTTTTTGCGGATAAATTCCTTTTCGAATTGCAGTATTGACCCATCCAGACTGTCGGTTGCGACCAATTTTTCTACGGACAAAAGTCCGGGATGGGCTGCTTCGGGATTATAAGGTGCGGGAATATCCGATGCTTCGATTCTTTCTCCGGGGGTCATAACTGCAAGGCGGCTAATCAGGTTTTTAAGCTCCCTTACATTGCCGGGCCATGAATACGCGGATAAAATCTGCAACGCTTCGGGGCTGATCGTCTTTTTGGCAGCTTTATTCTGTGCAGCCACATCACATAAGAAAGCTTCGATCAGTTGGGGAATATCCTGTCTGCGGTCTCTGAGCGGCGGTACGACAATCGGAATCACACTGAGCCGGTAATATAAATCCTGCCTGAAATTGCCTTTTGTGATTTCTTCTTCGAGATTTTTATTGGTCGCGGAGATGATCCTCACATTCACTTTCAGAGTACGCCCGCCTCCCACACGCTGAAAATGCTGATGTTCCAATAGTCTAAGAATTTTTGCCTGTATATCCAGACTCATATCGCCGATTTCATCTAAAAATAAGGTACCTTTATCCGCAAGCTCGAACCCGCCGCGTTTTTTGCTGTCCGCGCCGATTTTCTCCTGTCCGAAAAGTTCGTTTTCCAATGCCTCCTGAGCAATGGACGCACAATTGACACAGATCAGAGGCTGCTCCGCGCGGGGGCTGAAATGATGAAGGGTTCTGGCAACCAGTTCTTTGCCCGAGCCATTTTCTCCCATAATCAGGATGTATGAATCTGTCGGCGCGACAGTGGCAATCTGTTTTCTCAGTTCCGCGACCGCAGGACTTGATCCGGTAATGCTGTGTTTTTCAATGGCTTTTTTCCGAAGATAGCGATTTTCTTCCTCAAGCCGCCTGAAATTGAGAGCGTTGTTGATGCACACGATCACCTTGTCAATCGAAAGCGGTTTTTCGATCAGATCGAACGCGCCCAGTTTGGTGGCTTTGACCGCCATTTCGATATTGCCATGTCCGGTGATAATCACCACCTGAACGTAAGGGTAAGATTTCCTGATTTCTTTCAGGGTTTCGATCCCGTCAATGCCTGGCATCCAGATATCCAGCAAGACCAGATCTGGCGATTCCGCCTCAATAATTTTCAAGCCTTCATACCCATTGGAAGCAGTCATCACCTCAAAGCCCTCATCGGACAGAATGCCTCCGAGAGTCTGAAGAATCGAAGGCTCGTCATCCACAATCAATACAGATGGAAACATAGTTAATCCTTGGTGTGTTGAGTGTCAGGTGTCAAGTGTTATGATTTTTTTCTTAACACGTAACACATTAAACAAGTAATTCGATAATAAACTTTGCACCTTTGGGGCGGTTGTCGGAAACCCGTATCATGCCGTTATGATCCGCGATAATCGTGCTGACAATGGTCAGCCCCAATCCCATGCCGGCTTTTTTGGTGGAAAAATACGGCTCGAACAGGCGGATCTTGTCTTCATCTGAAATTCCGGGTCCGTCATCTGCGACTTCCACCCGAACCAGTTTCAGAATCGGATCGTGCATGACCGAGATAAAAATCGTACCTTTTTCCCGCATCGCGGCAATGGCATTGTCTATCAGATTGATAAATGCCTGCCTGATCTGCTGGCGATCCAGATTGAGCGGCACCAGAGTTTCTGGAAATTTCAATTCGAATCGGATATTCTCATGGCTTTCTCTGAAAAATGCGACAGTTTCTTCGATAATGGGAAGCAGGTCGCACTGTTCGGGATTTGCCGCAGGAAATCGTGCAAACGTGGAAAATTCGTTAACCAGATTGCGGATCAGTTCGACATGCGTGATAATCATCCGGGTACATTCGTCAAACACCGGATCCGCAATCTGTTCCGAATATTTTCGCTGAAGACGCTGTGCGGAAAGACTGATGGGCGTCAGCGGATTTTTGACCTCATGAGCAATTCTTCGGGCAACCTCGCGCCATGCTGCCATGCGCTGTGCTTTTTCCTGTTCAGTCAGATCATCGAATACCACCACA
Organism: uncultured Desulfonema sp.; assembly: GCA_964564775.1. Lineage (GTDB taxonomy): Bacteria > Desulfobacterota > Desulfobacteria > Desulfobacterales > DYRC01 > DYRC01. The sequence continues at coordinate 4,280 of CAZMDM010000555.1, forward strand.
ATGCCTAAAGGACGTTCACGCTCGTCTTTCAGCGCGTTGACATGAACAATAAAGCTTCTGGGTCTGCCGTCAATCGTGAGCCTCAAGGGCATCTCAAGACTGGCTTCGCGGCTTAAGCTCAGGCGTTTCATCACATTTTCAGCCATCTCCAGATGCTGTCCCGCAAGAATCCGGTCATAACGTCTATTCAGTATCTCCTCCGGGCGGACACACAACATTCTTTCTGCCGAAGTGTTGATGGTGGTGATAAAGCCGTCTGCATCAATACTGATAACGCCGGTGGAAACATTTTTCAGAATGATTTCCATATATCTGCGCCGCTCTTCGATTTCGATGTTTTGCTCGCGAAGAATACGCGCGGACAATTCCAGATGCTCTCTTCCGACGCGCAGATCAAAGGTCATCTTATTGAATGACTCGACCAGACTTCCGATTTCATCGTCTGCCACCATGTCAATCGAAACATTCAGATCGCCTTCTGCCACGCGCAAGGTGCCTTCTGCCAACTCTTTGATCGGGATGCTGATGGATTTTGCCATATAAAATCCGAGCCAGATTGCGCAGAACAGAACCAGCAACGCCACAACGGAAATGGTCAGATAATAAGACAACTGAATCGGGCGCTTGAGCAGCTTGATCTGCTGGTATTCTTCGATACCGCGTGAAATATTGGCAAGCTTTTCGGAAAGATCCGCAGGAATCAGCGTGGAAATCACCACAAACGCTTCTGCTTCTGAAGATTTCACGCCGAACGGAAACGTGCCGACAGTTCGGATCAGTTCTCCGGCTTGGGTATTTTCAAACAATGCCTGCGGCTGTTTCCGAAGTGTCTCAATGCCGAGTACTTGCGGCGGATTGTTTTCCAACACGCTGATCAGCAGCAGAGGTTTTCCATCCGAAGCATAGATATCTATCGCATAAAAGTTCTGTTCACGGCGCACCGATTGAAGATAGGAAGCCATTTCTTTGGGCTTGGAAGGGTCTGTTTTTTTTGCTTTGATATGAGCGATCATTTTTTCCAGAGAGCTGCGATGTTTTTCTTCCATAGACGAATATATCTGTCTTCCGACCGATAGGGCATTATCGAGAGCCTGTTCTATCGGCACATTGAACCAGAATTCGATGCTGCCCGCGATAAAATTGATGGAAAAGAAAAACAGTACGATGGTAGGCAGCAGGGTCAGAGAAATAAATGCCACAGCCAGACGGGTGCGGAGTTTTGACCCCATGATTCTGCGCTTCCGGTCATACAGAAGCTTAACCACATTTCTAAACAGCAGAAAAAACAGCAGGATCAGAAGCAGCAGATTGATGTTGATCAGTGCAAACATCAGAATCATGTTGGAAATGGGAAATCCCGCACCGAAATGAATAATTCGGTTTTCAATGACCGTCAGAAGAATCACCACGATCACAATAACGCCGCTTAAAATCAGCTCCCGTTTTTGGCGTTTTTTATCACTGTCGGTCAGAAAAGATACGGTTTTTTTGAATGGTCCGGTCGTCACGCAGTGTCTGTATCCACATCTTCAAGGCTGATGGAAAAGCGTTTGAGAAACAGGCGATGATGTTTGCAAAACTGTCTGGTGTCTTCTATAT
>CAZMDM010000556.1:0-3308 GCA_964564775.1 uncultured Desulfonema sp.
GCCATGGGAACAGCAGATTGCTTATACGGTCAATGTTCACAAAACCGCAAATGCGCCTGTTACCGATCTGATTTATGCGCTGAAAATATTTGCCGCGTCCAAAGATAAAAACTGGAATCGTTTTCAGCAGAAATTCAAGGCAACGAGCGTTCAGAAAGACCTAACTGCAAGATTGAAAACCCAGTTGGATCAGCTTGATCCCGAAGCTTACGGAAAAGTGTCAAGGGTCGAATTTTTGCAGACTATGGGATTCGGTTTCGGCGTGCCGTATATTGTTTCGGCAGGTATGGGCGTTTTGGCAGATTTGAAATCGCTCGATGCCCAGTTGGAAGGCAAACTCAAACGCGTGCTTCAGATGTCCGTCAAAAACGGATTCTGGATTTCGACATTCGACAGCGCTCAGGTGATCTTTAATACCCGCGTAATTCTTGCCAAAGAAGCTGCGGAATATGCTGCGGAAAAGAAGGCAAAACCCAGAAGCATTTCGGCTCGCAGAAAAGACGGCTCGGCATTGGGCGAATTGTCCCGTATTCCCAAAGGTTTTGTGGGAATTTTTAGCAATCCGGGAACGCCTGATCTGCTTTCGGAGATTCGTCTGGACGGGCTTGGAAATGCGGATACTTCGTATGCAAGTATTACCGCGGATCTTCCGTATGACGCGGTAACTCCGATGACTCACGGCTTGAGCATCGAAAGAAGCTTTACCAGAATCACGCCGAAAGGCAGCGAGCCTTGGGACAGCACTCAGCCGCTTCGCAAAGGCGATACGATCATCAGCGAAATCCGAGTCAAACGTCAGGCAATCGGCGATGCCATGAATGTTCCGAGCAATTTCATCGTGATCGAAGAGGGAATTCCGTCTTTGGGAGAAGGCATTGACGATGACAAAACCTATCTCGCGGACGCTAAAATCAAAGGCGCGGATGATACATACTGGGCTTCGGTCAAGGAAACTCAGCGATACCCGGATCGAACCGCGATTATTGCCAAAGTCATGCCATCGGGCGAGATCAGGGCATATCAGGTCTGGCGCGCGGCATTCAGCGGAAAGGCAAATATTCCGCCTGCAAAAGCTTTCGATATGTACGATGAAAGCGTGCGGGGGAACAGTGAGGCGCTGAAGGTTCAGCTTGAATGAACAGTCTTCCCGGGAATACATTTTCGGGCTATTTTTGGACTATTATAATTTATGCCGTGATGCTATTCATATTCGATATAATGTAGGGAAAAGCCCCCGTGCTTCCCCATGCAATCCTCTGTGCTTACTCATAGGGCAATCACAGAGGATTGACCCTACGATAATACGAAAATTTATGAACGGATACTGAACTCTCCTTACATCCCGGAGAGCAGTGCTGAAATATACGGATGTTACTGCGTAACGTGAGCTTCTAATTTTTCTTCGCCCATTCTCTTGCCCACCGATCCGCATCAATGATTTCAGTAATATCGGGATTGGCAATGAGTTGATGGTTATCCATTGTTTTTCGAATCATCTCAGGAATCTGAACAAAAGAAATTTTTTTATCCAAAAATGCTTCCACAGCGATTTCATTTGCAGCGTTCATCACTGCTGGAAGCGTTCCGCCGACTCTGCACGCCTCGAATGCCAGTGCAAGGCATGGAAATTTCTTCGTATCCGGCGCATAAAACGTAAATGATCCGATTTTGGCAAAGTCCGGCAGCGGCTGATTCAATGCGAGTCGCTCGGGATAAGACAAGGCATATGCAATCGCCCCTTTCATATCGGGAATGCCCAACTGTGCAATCACCGAGCCGTCTTTGTAAGCCACCATCGAGTGAATGATGCTTTGCGGATGAACCACCACTTCGATCTGAGACTGAGATACCGCAAACAAGTGCTTGGCTTCGATGACCTCCAAGCCTTTATTCATCAGGGTTGCAGAATCAATGGTGATTTTTCTGCCCATCTGCCAATTGGGATGCTTCAAAGCCTGCTCCAGCGTAATCTGTGCAAATTCTTCTGCGGGTTTGTTCAGAAACGGTCCGCCCGAAGCCGTCAGGAGAATTTTGTCAAAATCGTCCCGTCTCTGACCGGAGAGACATTGAAAAATCGCACAGTGTTCGCTGTCCACCGGCAGAATCTTTACGTGTTTTTGAAAAGCGCGATTCATCACGATTTCGCCAGCCATCACCAGCGTTTCTTTGTTGGCAAGAGCAATGTCTTTTCCCGCGTCAATGGCTGCCAATGTCGGCTCAAGCCCGGCGGCTCCGACAAAGGCAGTCAGCACCATCTCCGCAGAGGAGAGCGTTGCTGCAAGCTTGTAGCCTTCGCTTCCGAAAACAATGTCGGTGTTGGTATTCAGGAGCATAGTTTTGAGTTCTTTTGCCAGATTCGCATCATAAACCACTGCCAATTCAGGATGAAATTGTCTGATCTGTTCTGCCAGAAGCTGAATATTGCTTTTTGCCGCAAGAGCCTTGATAGCAAAGCGATCAGGAAACATTTCGGCAATTTTCAAGGCATTTTTTCCGATAGAGCCTGTGGAGCCAAGTATGGAAAGATTTTTCATAGTTGCCATTCAATTACAGTTCCCTCTCTTTCGGACGCGAGCGGAAAGAAAAGAGGTTTATCCGGTTTTCCTAATTTTTATGCCTTTTTCACTCAGATACGACTTGATTTCTGAAATCGTATAAGTTCCGTAATGCACCATCGAGGCAATCAGCGCAGCATCCGCTTTGCCGGTGGTCAGCACGTCCGCAAGATGTTCGGGTTTTCCCGCTCCGCCGGATGCGATGACCGGAATACTCACATTCTGAGAAATCAACGCGGTCAATGTCAGTTCATAGCCTTCCTGAGTACCGTCCGCATCAATGGAGTTGAGACAAATCTCTCCCGCGCCGAGTTCCTGAGCTTTGATTGCCCACTCAAGTGCATCCAGTCCCATATAGGTTCTGCCGCCGTTGATCACGATTTCATAGCCGGACGGAATTTGTTCGCTTTTTCCGACATGCTTGACATCCATGCCCAGCACCACACACTGACTGCCGAAAGCCTTCGCACCCTGCGATATGATGTCGGGATTTTTCACGGCTGCTGAATTGACGCTGACTTTTTCCGCACCTGCCAGCAGCACATCGCGCATATCCTCGACCGTGCGAATCCCGCCGCCGACTGAAAACGGAATAAAAATCGTCTCAGCCACCCGGCGCACCACGTCAATCATAATGCCGCGCTTTTCGTGCGACGCGGTAATGTCGTAAAACACGATTTCATCCGCACCGGCTTCGTAATACATCCGAGCCATTTCCACCGGATCGCCGATAACCCCATTGCCTTTTAACTT
>CAZMDM010000557.1:0-4213 GCA_964564775.1 uncultured Desulfonema sp.
AAGTTACACAGCATGAATTTCGAATACTTTCTCGAATTGTTTTTAAGCGGACTGACACGCGGCAGCATTTATGCTCTGATTGCACTCGGATATACGATGGTCTATGGGATTATCGAACTGATCAATTTCGCACATGGCGAAATATACATGATCGGCGCATTCACAGGACTGATTATCGCGAGTGTGCTGACCGTAATGGGATTGAATCAGGTGGCGATTCTGGTCATTGCCTCGGTGATAGCAATTATTTATTCTTCGGCTTACGGGTTCACGGTTGAAAAAATCGCATACAAACCTCTGCGCCAAGCCCCGCGTTTATCACCGTTGATCAGCGCTATCGGAATGTCCATTTTTCTCCAGAATTATGTGCTTTTGGCACAGACATCCGATTTTGTTCCGTTTCCCAAATTGGTACCGGAATTTGCATTTTGGGAACCGTATTCGCATCTGATCAATTCCGCACAACTACTGATTATTATTGTCAGCGCCTTTGTGATGGTATTGCTGACCATCCTGATCCGATTTACCAGAATCGGCAAAGCCATGAGAGCCACTGCACAGGACAGAAATATGGCAATGCTGGTGGGTGTTGATGTTAACCGGGTGATTTCGATAACATTTATCATTGGATCCGCGTTGGCGGCATTGGGCGGGGTGCTGATTGCGTCTCATATCGGCATGATCAATTTCAACATCGGTTTTATCGCAGGAATCAAAGCATTTACCGCAGCAGTATTGGGTGGCATCGGCAGCATTCCGGGCGCGGTGGTCGGCTCTCTGGTGCTGGGATGGACCGAAAGTTTTGCCACAGGCTATGTTTCCAGCGATTACGAAGACGTATTTGCCTTTGCCCTGCTGGTGCTGATTCTGATTTTCAGACCTTCGGGAATTTTGGGACGAGCAAGCACGCAGAAAGTCTGAATCTGATGGTCATCACCGGACTCGAATATCTGATACAATCCCCGCCGTCATGGATTGCCGGCAAACGACTCGGATTGTTGTGCAATCCTGCTTCGGTCGGCAAAAACTTCGAACATGCGCGGATCATCATAAACCGCCGGTTTCCGGGGCAGTTGAAAGCATTATTTTCACCTCAGCATGGTTTTTTTGCTGAAAAACAGGATAATATGATCGAATCCGATCATTTGTCCGATCCGGTATTGAACATTCCCGTATTCAGCCTCTATGGAAAAAGCCGCATTCCGACTCGGGAAATGTTCGAAATGATTGATGTGCTGCTGACGGATTTGCAGGACGCGGGAACCCGTGTTTATACCTTTATTTATACCTTATCATACTGCATGGAAGCTGCAAAACGCTTTGGCAAAACCGTTGCGGTACTGGATCGCCCGAATCCGCTCGGCGGGCAGATGATCGAAGGCAATCTGCTAATTCCCGAATATGCTTCGTTTGTGGGAAGGTTTCCGATTCCCATGCGGCATGGGCTGACCATCGGTGAGCTTGCGCGATTGTTCAACGAGCAGTTTGATATCGGATGCAATCTCGAAGTCATCCCGATGATCGGGTGGAAACGGTCCATGAGCTATTCGGATACCGCTCTTCCATGGGTCTTACCCTCTCCGAATCTTCCTACACCGGTGTCTGCGATGGTGTATCCGGGACAGGTGATTTGGGAAGGTACGAATATTTCCGAAGGACGGGGAACAACTCAGCCATTCGAAATTTTCGGAGCGCCGTTTCTGAATACAGATAAGATTCTGTCCCATATCCGCGGCAGTCATCAGCCGGGTCTCATTTTGCGTCCTCTGGCTTTTGAGCCGACCTCCAACAAATGGCAGGGGCAGCTATGCAGAGGCTTTCAGCTTCACATTGTCAATGCCGAAGCGTATCAGCCCTATCTGACCTCACTGAAGCTGCTTCAGGCAATCCTGTATCATCATGCCGCCGATTTTCAGTGGAAGCAGCCGCCTTATGAATACGAATTCAATAAGCTGCCCATTGATCTGATTATCGGCAATCCCGAAATCCGAAAGCGAATCGAATCTTTTGAAACAATTGAGGATATTGCCGCATCATGGCAAAAAGAGCTTGAAAGTTTTGAATATCTTCGACAGAAATATCTGATGTATCCTGTGTAACTCACCTTACGCAGTAATTTGATCTGTCTGTGTACAAACGGCTTGAAATGCGTATCTGTCCTCAGAGCGGAAAGAGCAGACAAAGAATCCGCGGATCTGCGGAAAATCAGAGCCTTTGAAAATTACTGCGTAAGGTGAGATAATAACAGAGACTCTGGATCGAAAACTCTTGTAAAGCGGAAATAATATTCTCGTCGTGGCTCTAACTATTTTGTGGTTGCGATTATTGCCGTAGTTATTGAGTGTAATAAATTAAAAAGGCGCAACAACACAATGCACCGGACCCGCGTTCTGTGGGTCGGTGATCGCCACATTATACCATTGAAAGTATATGAATAATGGAAATTCAGCAACAAAAAATTAAGTGGGTAAAAACATGGCAAACAGCAGCATTATCGTTGAAAAACATTAAACGAAATGAACTGCAGGCATCTGATTATTATGAAAAAAATCGAATAGTTTTAGATGAAATGCTTCAATATGCCTGTGATAACAGTAAAAACAGATTATTCACTGGTCTTGTTGAGCAACAGCGTATCTTCAAAAAAATGTATGAAACCCAAAAGGTAAAAGAAAGACAACAGACAATGAATTCTTTGTTTCAGGCTGCTTCAGAATTACAGCAAACAATGAAATCTCAAAATTGGCCATTCTGCTTTATCGGCGGACTTGCAGTTATCCGCTGGGGCGAAGTCAGAATGACGCAGGACATAGATATTTGTCTGATGTGCGGATTCGGTAATGAGGAAGCATATATTGAAAATCTCATAAAACAGTATAAAAGCAGAATTGATGAACCTGTTAATTTTGCTCTAAACAACAGGGTGCTTCTGTTATCAGCTTCAAACGGTGTTTCAGTTGATATTTCACTTTCAGGTTTACCGTTTGAAGAGGAAATGATCCGGCAGGCAACTCCTTTTAAATTCAGTCCTGACTGTTCCCTGATAACATGCTCGGCAGAAGACCTCATCGTTCTCAAAGCATTTGCAGACAGACCGAAAGACTGGAATGATGTTGAAACTGTTGCAATGAGACAGGAGAATAAACTTAATATTGAATACATAACAGAACAATTGACTCCGCTTTGTGATTTAAAAGAATCTCCTGAAATAATTGAAAAGTTAAAGAGAATACTGCAAAAATAAAATAATTCACTCACCTTACGCAGTAATTTGATCTGTCTGTGTACAAACGGCTTGAAATGAGTATCTGTCCTCAGAGCGGAAAGAGAAGACAGAGAATCCTTGGATCTGCGGAAAATCAGAGCCTTTGAAAATTACTGCGTAAGGTGAGCTGTGTAAATGTGTTCACGGACACGCGGAATCCGGTGATTTCTGAATCGGGATTAAGGAAAGGTTTGCTATATCGCGTTTTTTATTGAAATCGGACTGAATTTCGCTATAATCTCGTAAAGCAAAGGAGAAACCCAATGGAAGAAGAACTGACCCGAAGAGAATTGTTCAAATTCGCAGGTATCGGGATGTCTGTGCTGGGGCTGATGAATCTTTACGGAATGGCTCATGCCGAAGAGAAATCGTCCATAACTCCGAGTCCCGAAGGAACGCCTGCGACACATGCTCCGAAAATGCCCGAATCTCCGAACAGCACGGTAAGTGTTCTGCCCAAACCCGTGCCGGAATGCAAGCAGGCGCCTCTGCCATATCCCTACAATGCGCTAGAGCCTCATATTGATGCGGAAACCATAGAAATCCATTATACCAAACATCATGCCGCGTATGTGAAAAACTTCAATTTTGCGTTTCAACGGTTGGAATTTGCCCGCACCATGAATGATATGACCTTTATCAAGCATTGGTGCAAAGAATTGGCATTCAACGGTTCGGGGAATGTGCTGCATACGCTGTATTGGAACAATATGTCTCCTCAGGGCGGAGAACCCAAAGGAGAATTTTTAAACCTCATCAACGAAAGTTTCGGAAAACTCGATACCATGCTGGATATTTTTGCCTCGGCTGCCAAAACCGTTGAAGGAAGCGGGTGGGCAATTCTGAGCTATGAACCCTGCACCAAACGGCTGTTTGCGCTTCAGATCGAAAAACACAATGATCTGACATTGTTCGGAACGTATCCGCTTTTGGTCTGCGATGTATGGG
>CAZMDM010000558.1:0-2000 GCA_964564775.1 uncultured Desulfonema sp.
ATATTGGTGGCAACGCCGCCTTCAATCATACCGATATTGCAGGTGGTTTCACGATCAATGCGTCCGATCCCCAGTCCTGCTATGGCTTTGCTTGCCAGCACAATGGCATTGATGCCTCTTTCGGGTGCGGCTCCCGCATGAGCATCTTTGCCGATCACCCGCAATTCGAACTTATTGGCGCATGGCGCACGGGTTACAATGCCTTCGGTATCTGTCGCATCCAGCGCATAGCCGTATTTGGCGGAAATCAGGCTGTAATCCATGTGTTTCGCGCCCAGAAGACCGGTTTCTTCGCTGATGGTCAGAACAATTTCAATGGGTCCGTGTGGAAGATGGTTTTCTCTGATGGTTCTCAGAACCTCGATCAGAATCGCAACAGCGCTTTTATCATCCGAGCCTAAAATCGTATCCCCCTGACTGGTGAATACGCCGTTTTCGAATTTCGGCTTGATGCCTCTGCCCGGCTCGACCGTATCCGTATGGGCATTCAACATCAGCGGAGGCACATTGACGGTCCCGGGAAACTTGGCAATCAGATTGCCGGTATTGCCGCCGATTTTTTCTCCGGCGCTATCTGTGAGAACTTCCGCTCCCAAGTCTTGCAGAATCTTTTTGATATATTCGCAGCATTCGGCTTCCTGTTTGGATATGCTGTCAATCTGCACCAATGACATGAATGTCTGAGCCAATCTTTCATGATTGAGCATCGTTTTTTTCCTTTCCGGAAAATACAAAATTTGCAACAAAACAGATGCGGTGATATATACTGAAAGCAGCAAAAATGCAAGCTATCCATGCGTGCGGTGTGTCGCCTCGCATTGCCCATAGTGATCAGTTTCACCTTGAGATCACTTTATACGATTTTGCTATCAAAAATACTGTAAGTATGATAAAGATGTTTTTAAACAAAATTCTGTCACCCACCTTACGCAGTAATTTTGTCTGTCTGTGTACAAACAGCTTGAAATGCGTATCTGTCCTCAGAGCGGAAAGAGCAGACAAAGAATCCTCGGATCTGCGGAAAATCAGAGCCTTTGAAAATTACTGCGTAAGGTGAGTTACGTTTATGATCTTCTTCACCGGCATCGGTGGAAGAAAAAGTCTTCTCGTCCCGTGCATCCGAAAGCGGATAAGAGTAAAGAAAAGGGAAAAAAGATTTTTGAAAGAGATCTATTCAATCCTGATTCAAATAAGGAGAAACTATGGAACTCACAGGCAAAAAGATCATCATTCTGGTTGAGGAAATGTTCAATGACCACGAATTTTGGTATCCGTATTATCGTCTGAAAGAGGCGGGCGCGGAAGTCGTAGTTGTGGGCTCGGGAAGCAAAAAAGAGTATATCGGCAAACACGGAACCATTGCCAAAGTGGATGCGGATGCGGATCGTGTTTCGGCAGCTTTATTGGATGGCATCATCATTCCCGGCGGATATGCACCGGATCACATGCGGCGGTATCCGGCGATGGTGAATCTGGTAAAGGCGCTTTGGGACGCGGGTAAAGTCGTGGCTTCGATCTGTCACGGCGGGTGGATGCTGGCGTCTGCCAAAATTCTGAAAGGCAGAAAAGTAACCTCGTTTTTTGCCATCAAGGATGATCTGATTCACGCGGGGGCGGAATGGGTGGATGAAGAAGTGGTGGCAGACGGCAAACTGATTACCAGCCGCAAACCCGAAGACCTTCCGGCATTTATGCGGACTGTTATTGCATTGCTCCGAGCATAAACTATGACATGGAGCGTGCTGTTTTCAACCTTCGGAATTATTTTTGTTGCGGAATTGGGAGATAAAACCCAGCTTGCGGTGATGACGCAGACCTGCAAATATCAATGTCCCATGCCGGTATTTTTCGGAGCGAGTCTTGCGCTGACATTGGTTACGGCATTGGGGGCTGCGGGCGGAAAGATCGGGGGGCATTGCATTCCGGCAGCAGTAATTCGGGCAATTGCCGGCATGGCATGTGGGGTAATGGGCGCGTTTCTGTTCAGCGAATCGGTGGGG
>CAZMDM010000559.1:0-21167 GCA_964564775.1 uncultured Desulfonema sp.
CCTCTATATGATGTAATAGACTGACGGACTTGTACCCAAGCCCGGTTTACGGCGAACCGTGTAGTTTGCTTTCAATGCCTGTCTGACCTCAGAAGCCGGGTCTTCCAGATCACCGAAAAGAATCGCGCCGTTGGAAGCTTCCACGCACGCGGGTTTCTCGCCGATAGCCAACCGTTCCGTACAGAAATTGCATTTTTCCACAACGCCTTTCATGCGGGTCGGAAATTTGGGATTCTGTTCTTTGATAAACGGACGCGGGTCTCTGAAGTTGAAACTTCTTGATCCGTAAGGACAGGCTGCCATACAGAAGCGGCATCCGATACATCGGTGAAAGTCCATCATCACAATGCCATTCTCATTCTTGAACGTGGCTTTGGTGGGACATGCGCGCACGCAGGACGGATTTTCGCAATGGTTGCACAGTATCAGTACCGGAACTTTTTTCAGATGATCGCTGGGAAAGCGGATTTCCTGATCCGGAAATGCGTGTTTGTATTCTTCTGCCCAGATCCATTTGATTTCATGCCGGATGTTGACCGGAGCTAGATCCGGAACATTGTGGATTTTATGACAGGCTTCGATAATCGGTTTCAAAGCTTCTTCCGAATCGAATTTCCGGGTGTCAATCACCATTGCCCATTGTTTGGCTTTGAGAGATTTTTCCCCATGCACCATCTGTGCCGGAGCTTTTTGAGCATGTTCATCATGTCCGTCGCCGGAAGCAAACAGGGCTGTTCCCGCGCCGACACCGATGGCGGAAATTCCCGCAATTTTCAAAAAATGTCGTCTGCCGGTTTCCATTATTTGCTTTCCTCCGCCTTCTTTTCAATATGGCAATCCCAGCAATAGGGGTTGACCGAGGTATAATTATGGCATCTATCGCAGAACTCGGCTTTGTTGGAATGGCAGTCCAGACAGGTGTTGGACAAGCTCATGTCATATTTTTTGCCGTCTTCGGACACATAGGTGTTTTTGCCGTTCCGCACCACATATTCCCGCCATTCGTCCAGCATCTGCATGTGCTCGGTTTTCATGGCTTCTTTGGACTTGACACAGGTCTTGGCTTCTTTGGCTTTTTCCGTGAGCTTGAGTTCGGGCGCGGGCGCGGCTTTTCCGAGATTGTACCAGAACGGAAAAGATACCAGCACAACGAAAATCACCAGACCTGCAATGACTTTTTCTTTATCATACAGGGTTTTCATTCTTATTCCTCCATTCCGGGCAGAGGCTCGCCGCGAAGATCAGTTTCTCGCTCGTTTTCTCCGGGCAAGATCAGGGCATTTGCCACCAGTTCGGTTACTCCGCAGACATTGACCCCGGGCAGCCAGTAATCGATCATAGCAGGCAATGCCGCGCGGTCAATCGCGCAGACACAGGACAGCATATTGACGCCGAATTTCTCATGTACATGTTTGAGCGCATTGGCTCTGGGCAATGCACCACACATTCTCAGTTCCATATCTTCGCCCGCGTTCAAGCCGGAACCAGAACCACAGCAGAAGGTATTTTCCCGAATCGTGTTGGGCGGCATATCATAAAAGTTTTTGCAGACACTCTGAATCACATATCGCGGCTCTTCGAACATGCCCATGCCTCTTGCCGGGTTGCAGGAATCATGGAACGTAACGATATGATTGTCATTGCGGCTCGGATTCAGCTCGAGCTTGTTGTGTTTGATCAAGTCAGCCAGAAATTCGGCAATATGAACCATTTTTGTGGATCGGGCATTCTCGAATACGGTTCCGGTAATGGGAGAACGCGGCACTTCCAGAAAGTCCGCAGGTCCGTTCATGGTATCCATATACTGATTGATGACACGCCACATGTGTCCGCATTCGCCGCCCAGAATCCATTTCACGCCCAGACGTTTGGCTTCGGCATACATTTTTGCATTCAGACGTTTCATGGTCTCATGCGAGGTGAAAAATCCGAAGTTACCGCCTTCAGATGCGTAAGTACTCCATGTTACATCCAAGCCATATTTGTCTTTGAGATACTTAAATAGCATCAGATAGCCCATTGCGGTATATGTACCCGGATCGGCAAATACGTCTCCTGACGGCGTGATGAACAAAATATCCGCGCCTTTTTTGTTGAACTGAGGCTCGACATTGATGCCGGTAATGCCTTCGATGTCATCCACAAAGAACTCAATCATCTCTTTGAACGCATGAGGCTGAATGCCCAGATGGTTACCGGTTTTGTAGCAGTTGCTGATGGGTGTAGCAATCCAGTCAATATTCAAGCCGATCAGATTGAGCAGTTCGCGTCCCATGATGGTAATTTCAGCCGTATCAATGCCGTACGGACAGAATACCGAGCATCTGCGGCATTCGGAACACTGAAACAGATAATACCACCATTCTTTCAGGACTTCGATGGTCATGGGTCTTGCGCCTGCCCATTTGCCGAGCAGTTTGCCGATAGCTGTGAAATCATTGCGATATACGGAACGCAGCAATTCGGCTCTTAACACTGGCATATTTTTGGGATCGCCGGTTCCCAGAAAGAAATGACATTTATCCGCACACGCGCCGCATCGGACGCAGATATCCATGAATACTTTGACCGAACGGAATCGGTCGAGTCTTTCTTTGAAGCCCTTGTGCAGAATTTCCTGCCAGTTTTCCGGCAGTTTCCAGTCGTCATCCAGCGGATTCCACGGTCTGGCATTGGGAAGCCCCAAAGTCTGAACGCTTTTGGGATTGGATGCATAGCAATACATCCCTTTCCGAATCTCAACCGGGGTATTCATCCAATCGGTTTTGGGCGGACAATAATTGATGTCGGACATGAGTTTTTGCGGTTTCGGAAGATCTGACATGAACTACTCCTTTTCCACCGGAAGCCCGGCTTCGATCATTTTTTCTCTGAACTCTTCCTCATACTCCTCATAAGTATGAACATGAACCGGATAATTCCACGGGTTGACATGGCGTCTGGCGCGGGTATCCGCTGTCAGATTTCGGGTCGGACTCATAAAAATACCGCCCAGGTGCATGAGCTTGCTGAACGGAAAATACATCAGCAGGCAACTGACCAGAAATACATGGATATAAAAAATCGCGCCCACATTCTGGGGAATAACCGGACGAAAAGTCGCCAGTCCCATGGTAAATTCTTTGACTGCCACAATATCCACTTTGGTAAAATACCGCATGATAATCCCGGATAAAGCAATGGCGATAATCAGGAACAAGGGGAAATAATCTGCTGCCAGCGATATGTATTTCACCTGAGGAATATACATTCTTCTTGCCAACAGATACATTGCCGCAGCAAACAATACCAGTCCTGACATGAATACGCCCGGCAGACCGATCTGCAATACTGGTGTGAAAAATTCCACACGCATAAATCCGTCCAAAAATTCCACTACCTTGACAAAGAACGGAACCGGCTCGGCAAAAAATCTCAGGTGCCGCACGACGGTTACGGCAAATGCCCAGTGAAATGCCAATGCTGCTGCCCACAGCCAGATTTCCCAACTGTAAATGAGCTTTTTGCCGTCTTTGATCTCGCTTTTGATGTTTCTGAACAACGAGCGGAAAAACACGATCTCCAGAAACATGCGGACAATCACGCCGCCCATCGAGAACGGGTTATCAAACTGAGCGTGCTTGATCCATGGAAGAGATTTTTGCTGACCGCAGGTCGTGGGAATACGGAACGGAACCGGCGATGCTGCCCAGCCCATCACCCGATAAATAAACCCCACAACAAAGATGATTCCGGCAAGATACGGAATAAACACGCCGAAAAGCATCTTCATTCCCGCTGCTTCTACGCCGATGTATGGCACCAGAAACAGCAGGATGACTGCCATGAGGGAAAACATGTACTTTACATTCATCCGACTACCTCTTTCTGTGAATTTTTATAAACACCCGGATTGTCCTCCGGTGCTTCGCTGACCAATCCTGCACGATGAAACGCCCTGAAGGTTCTGTCTCTCTGTTCGGTGGCTCTGATCTGCCAGACTTTTTCCCGACATGTCATATAGATATCAAAGGCAATCAGGGCAACCGCATCCAACTGACTTAAAAACTCGATCAACTCATTGAAATCACAGGATTCTTTTTCTAGATACTCTCTGATGATGCTTTTGAGAGAAAATACGAATGAGGTGGCATGAGATGGGTTGAAGGTCTGAACCGCCCGGATACGGATCACCGGATCAAGAGCGTCTCGAATACGAGCGGGATCCGCATCGCTCAGAAGCTCGCCGAAAACAGATTCCAGACTTTGTTTGGTGGTACTGCCGACAGGGTTGGCAAACCGATCTTTCTGACTTTTCAGAAACCGTGCGGTATCCGGCGGATAGGTATCTGCCACAACATCGAACCATTTTGAGATAATATTGTTTCTATGTTTCTCCAGAACGCTTTTCAGCCCCATTACTCCCGAATCCTTCAGTGATAAAAATTTGAAAATTAAAAAGTTGGTATAAACAACTTTGCCCTTTTCTGTCAAGAGATAAAACGGAAAACAGTGATTCGGAATGAAAATCAAAGTACAAATAATTATACCGAGCGATAAATCGCCCGGCTGTTGATATTCAGGAAAGTGAGGAAAAACCTGAGAAGATGTCTCTCAGAGAAAAAAATAGGAAAATCGGATAGATATTATGTTTTTTCCTTCTCACAGGATATATTTATCTTATCCTCAGCAAGCGCGGATGAGACGCGGTGAAGATCAGAGAAAGCCGGTTTTCGGTATAGCTATTTTCGGGCAATGTTGAAAGCAGTTCCCGATAGTTGTAGCCCAGCCTGACAGATACCCATTTCTGAAACAGAAACCATGTCATTCCCGCTCCGGCTTCCCGATTTTCATCGTTTCGCACAGATTTTTCATCCAAATATCTGTCTTTGCGATATGCTGCAAACATATCTCCTGAGGTATCCCGTGAAAAAGAATGTCGGACTGCGGTTTTGAGATCATAAAACACGCCAAAACCCAACGCGTTTGCTCCGAAATACGACTGGTCATAGCCGCTGTTTGCCGAAAAGTTCAGGGTGGTTTTTCCGAAAGTCCACGCTTTTCCGATATTGCCTTTGAAAGACAAGCCAGATTCGTCTTGGCTGAATTCCATATCCCGGATAAAATAGCCCGCGCTAAGCGTCAGAGGGATTTCATTGTTCAACAGATAAGTGATTCCGACAGAAGGATCGTAAATGCTGTAGTTTTCCCGCCCACCTTCGGCAAATTTCGCAATCGTATGCGTATATTGAATAAAGCCGTTTAATTTCGCGCTGAATTGTTTGCTGACTTTGAATGTACCATAGCGGTTATCGAAATCTTTGCTCGGATCGGAAAATCGGGCTTCCATATAAGACAGCGACATGTTCATATCGAGTTTGTAAGGCAGATATCGATAATTGATGCCGAAGGTCGGAGTAATGCTTTCTTCATCACTTTCAGGAGCAATAAGGGATTCCGGGTTATTTTTATTCACCGGCTCTGTGAAATTGCCTTTCCGATAAGACAGTCCCGCGTCCATACCGAAATTTCTGGGAATAAACCAATAACTGACACCGACCGACGGGCTAATATTTTCTTCATGGTAAGCGGTTTTACTTGTCGTTTCCGAAAAATCGCTGTAAGTGTATGCTGCGACAGCTTTGATGGCAAGACGGCTCGGAATTGCCCAATAGCTGAAAGTTACAGACGGATTATGCGTGGTTTCGTCTTCGATAGTCTCATCCTGATTGACCAACATGGTGTAAGCATATTTGAAATTGAGATTGTCTTGTCTGCCGAATTGATGATTCAGATCGATGCTCGCATTATCCGTATAATATTTTTTCCGGCTTTTTCTGACGGTTTCTTCTCTGGCTTTTTTGCGCTGCTCGGATTCGGTCATGGGTCCGCGAGGTTTGGAATCGCTTTCCGAAGTATCTTCTTCGGACTTTTTACCTTCGGATTCCGAAGACGGATACAAGGTCTGTGCTACAGGATCTTCGGTTGCCAGAAAGGTATTGCGGAAAGAAAGCTGGGTTCGCCTTGAAAATCCGACTTTGCCGTCAAGCAATGCGGTATGGCGTAAGGTATTGTTTTCCGAAAAATTGCTGTAGAGGCTATAGCCAGGGCTGTATTCCAGCGTAACCCCAGAGGTTCTGTCCCAGAGTTTTGCCACAATGCCCGGTGAAACAACTGTAATAATATCCGACTCTTTATTCGTATTATTCAGAAGAAGGTTATCTGTATATTCCTCAGTTAAAGAAAACTTTGGCGTCAGCAGAAACTGATATCCCGCAGCACAGGGAGCAGCCTGACATATCGGCAGGATAATCAGAGATAAGAGAAATAGCATCTTATGGAATAATAATCGTATCATTGGCTTTCAGGGGAATGTTCTGGCTGAACTCTTTATCTTCGACAATGGCTTTGTAATTGATGGGAATAATGCGCTGCATTCCCAATTCATGCCGGATCACGATAATTTCCTTTCTGGATGCCCATTCGGTAAATCCGGATGCCATTGCAATTGCCTGGAGTACGGTCAGGTCTTTGCTTAACGGATATTCCCCCGGTTTACTGATTTCTCCCAGTACATAAAATTTCTGGCTCTGAGGATTTTTCAAAGACACGGATACGACAGGATTGACCACATACGCATCGAGTTTTGCCGTAATTTCATTTCTCACCTGCGTAGGAGTTTTACCGCCGACTTCGATATCGCCCAGCAGGGGGAAAGTGATTTTACCATCACCTCTGACCAACACTTCTTTGGAAAAATCCGGCTCTTTCCACGTAATGATTTCCAATATATCTCCGCTGCTGATTTTATAATAGATCTGCGGCAGATGATCCTGAGCCGGACGATTGAGATATGCTCTGACAACATCATCGTAGTCGGATTTTTCTTTTGTAATGCCGCAGGAAAGCGAAAACACCATCAGAAAAACACAGATCATCACACGTTGCATTGTTTCAGCGTCCTTTGCCGAAAATGACGATTTTCACTGTTTTAAGCACAATCATAATGTCCATGAGAAAAGACATATTTTTGATATAAAACAAATCATAGTTGAGTTTTTCTTTGGCATCGTCTTCGGATGCGCCGTATCCGTAGCTGACCTGCGCCCATCCGGTCATTCCGGGTTTGACGGTCAGCCTCTGACGGTAATACGGAATCGTTTTTTCAAGCTGCTTGACAAAATGCTCTCTTTCGGGTCTGGGACCCACAAAACTCATTTCGCCTTTCAGCACATTCCACAATTGGGGAATTTCATCAATCCGGGTTTTACGGATAAAATTCCCGATTCTGGTGATCCGGCGGTCGTTTTCGCCTGCCCAGACCGGTCCGCTGATTTTTTCCGCATTGACGATCATGGAGCGGAATTTATACATCCTGTAATTTTTTCCGTCTTTTCCCATCCGCTCCTGAGAAAAAAACGCGGGATGCTTGGTGGAATTTTTCGATTCTCTGATTCTGATATATCTTCGGACCAGTTGATGTATCTGGGCTTTCATACTGATCTGCTGTTCTGCGCATATCGCAGCAAACTCCCGAAACATATCTGCCGGTTCCGAATCGGGTTTTCGGAATTTGACAAACCCTCCGATAATTTCCCGAAGCGTTGTGCCGACACTGATTTGGTCTTCTTTGCAGAGAATGCGGAACCAGCGCCATATATCTTTGGGTTCGAGTTCCGGTTCCCGGCGGTCTAGCTTGATCATCAGCGTGGTAATCGCGATCAGAGGCAACAAGATCACCAGAAGCCCGAATGAAATCACAATATCGAAAAGCCGTTTCAGCATGTCGCTGATTAACGATTTGCGAAATCCCTCTGAAAAAATTAGCCATCCGGGATTGATATGATCCACACTCAGCTTTCCGGTCAGCGTTTCGTAAAAACTGTTGCCTTCGATAATATCGAATCCCGTAACCCGGCAGTCCAGAAGTTCTTTGGTCGGAAAGCAGCCTCTTCGTTCTTTGATAGCAACTATAATTTTCTGAACATTTTCCTGATGAGCAATTTCGCAAAGATTCCTGCAACTATCTTTGGTCAGAACCCGCATGGGTTTTGGGACATCAGAGTGGTTTTCGATAAGATTGAGACATGATCCCCTGCATTCCAGTATCAGTACCGCCACTTTGTAGCCGCAGTCTTTACGGGTGTTGATTTCTTCGATGATATTCCGGGCAAGCTCCCATGATCCCAGAATGATAATATTCTGATTGAACATTCCCCGGTTCAGAATCATGGTGTAGCAGAATCGCCACGACACGATGAAAACGATGACAAAGCCGATGCTGATAACAAAAATGCCTTTTCCGATAATGGCATACGGAACAAAATAATACACCGCAGACAGCAGAATCGCGGTCGCACCCAATGCTTGAAGCAGACGGATAGCGAGTTCCCAGAAAGTCGCGGTTACTTTCAGATTATACAGATCATTGTAATAAAGGCATGTCTGACAGACAGTCGTAATCAGAACTATCTTCATGTTGAGATACCACCATGACTTGCCAGTGAATACCCATGCTCCCAGAATAATTCTGCTTGCCAGAAGCACCGAGAGGTATATTGCCACGCCTTCGCCCATCACAAAAAAAACATTCCGAATCGGATAATACTGTTTGAATATTCGTAACATAACGTCTTAAGATACTTCTGTTTACTTTCGTTTCAGATATTTGCTGTACAGGGTATAGGTAGATGAACGGGTATCGAACCAGTTGATGATGATTCCCAACACTTTATCCCTCCCGATAATTTCGATCAGTTGATTCACCATAGACTCGGTGGTACTTCCATATTTGATCACAATAATCACACCATCCACCTGTCTTGCAATCACGCTGGTTTCCGGCATCAGATTCGGCGGAGGCGAATCGATCAGCACGCAGCGATCCTCGTATTTGTGCGTAACCTCTCTGATCAGATCCGACATTTTTTTGGATGACAGCAGCTCCGAAGGATTCGGAGGAGGCATTCCACCGGGCAGTACGGTCAGACGCTTGATCTGGGTTTTGAGCAGCAGAGACGCCAAAAAAACATTGCTCTCTTCAAGGTATTCGCTCAATCCCGGCAGACTGGTCAGCTCTTTTGCTTCGTCGAAATGGGTTCCGTAAGACAGATATTCGCTCAGTCCGGGCGCGTCTTCGAAGCCGAAATATCTGTGAATATTGGGTCTTCTCAGATCGCAATCCATCAGAAATACGAATCGGTCGATATTCTGAGCAATACTGACGGCAAGGTTGGTACACACAAAGGTTTTGCCTTCCCCCGGCGCGGCGCTGGTAATCATAATGGAACGGGGCGGTGTCCCGGATACCGGAAACAGCAGCTTGGCTCTCAGCATCTTGAACTGCTCGGATTCGAAGGATCGGGGCTGATGAAAGGTGATGAGCCTGTTGCTGATAATGCCTGTTCCGTCGCTGAACATCTCTTCATCCTCAATCAGTTTCATCCCCTTTGTTTTCTTCTGCGAATCATCTTTTTTACTCCGGAATCGGCTTTTCAAGCTCCCGAAAATTTCCGAAACCTTTTCAAATTGTTTCATCATATCTTCTTTCCGATCAGTTTTTTTACAAAAGCAAGGGTCGGATCCACCCCTTTGACTGCCAATATTGCAAATATCCCCATCAGAACGCAGGCAACCATAATCGAAGCAATAGTGAATATCCGGTTGATTCTGCGCTTTACCCTGTCTTCTTCATTATAAATTTTCGGAATAGTTACCAGCACCGGAATATCCAAAAGAGGCTCCACATCTTCGGCACGCTTCAGGGTATTATCCATGAAATCCAGCAAAAAGGCAAGAGCGATTCCGACAGCAAGCCCTGCGCCTATGGAGATCAGAAAAAACATCTGGATATTCGGAAATACCGGTTTTTCAGGCTTTTTGGCTTTATCCAGAATTCGGAACTGCTCGCCTTTGGCACGCCTTTCCATATCCATCGCAATATCCGCTTCCAATTTCCGGTTGAGCAGTTCGCTGTAATATTTCTGAATATTACTGTAATCCCGGGTCAGTGCCATCATATCTTGTTCGCGTTTCGGAGTAATATCCACCCTCCGCTCGTATTCTTTGCTTTCCTGATCCAGTTTTGCAAGCTCTTCCTCGATAGCGGCAATCTCTTTGGAAATTTTATCCCGTTTCTCCTGTATTTCCAACTTGATGGCTGCTCGGGCTTTGGCAATGCCAGCATCGATGGAATTTTTTTCAAGCTCTTTGGGCATACTGATCTCTTCCGAAACAGCATCGCCTTTTTTGCTTTCTTCCGACTTACGGCGTTGTTCCGCAGCTTTTTTTGCTTCGGATTCTTTGGCAAGTTCTGCCTCAAGGTCTCCCATCATTTTTTTCAATTTGATGACATCGGGGTGTCGGGAAGTGTATCGCAGCAATGCACTTTCATACTGTTCTTTCAGTTTATTGAAAGCCACTGCTTTTTCGGACTCTTTGGGAACAGCCGCCTGATTCGGGATATCGCTTTTAGCGGTGAGCGATATGCCCGGAAGAGCGGACATATTCTTCTGTTCCATAGCTCCGATCTGACTTTCCAGCAGGCTCAACTTGGTTCTTTCTTCTTTTTCCAATTCCAGCAACCTGTTTTTGGCATCTCTCAGCGCCAGATTGCGGTCAGCCATTCTCAACTGAAGTCTGTCCAATACTTTTTCATTGGAAGGCAGTTGTTCGGGAAGTTCACCCATGTGTTTTTTGCGGTAATCTTTCAGCTTTTCTTCGACATCGGTCAGTTTCTTCCGCATATCTGCCAACTGTCCGTCCAGAAATTCCACCGTACCGAGAGCTTTGCTTTCCCGAAGCTCCAGATTTTTATCGATAAACGAGGTTGCCAGAGCATTGACCACATTCATCACCAATTCGGGATTGTTATCCACGAAAGAGATGGAAAAGGCATCTGCACCGCGCTTTGCTTTGGTAACTTTGACCGATATCCTTTTGCGAAGCGATGCGACTTTATCTTCCAAAAACATTTTCTGATATTCCTTGCCAGAAAAAATGTTGAATTTATTTATTATCTCTTCAAGATTGGTCTGGCTCAACACCTGTTCCTGAAGCGTAACCACTCTTTCCTCGATATCAGAATCCACTATCGCCTGAACGAATTTGGTAGGCACCCGCTGAGGTTCGACCAGAATTAGCGTACTTGCAGTATATTTTCTGGGAAGTTTGATGGAAAGCGTGATGCCGATCACCATGGAAATGCAGAAAGGAATAATGATGAACCAGCGCCGCTTGAGTAGCATCTCTATATAATAATCAATGTTGATTGATTTTTTCGGTTCTTCATCCATGCCGTTATTCCTGATTGAAATTATAAAAATGAAGATTATTACAGAACACGGATATTTTGCAAGAAAAATCTGTGAAAGCGAATTTAGGATTTTGATATTAAGACAAAATAGTGTATAAGACAGTATTATGTGTCAGGTGTTGGGTTAAGGGAATTTTTTTATGAAAGGACAAGATACTGATATGCCTATCCGCATTTATAATACACTCGGAAGAAAAAAAGAAGAATTTGTGCCGGTACAACCGGGAAAAGTGGGAATGTATGTCTGTGGACCGACTGTTTATGATTCGTCCCATATCGGACATGCGCGCTCTGTGGTGGTCTTTGATGTGATTGCCCGATATTTCAGATCAGAAGGCTTCGAGGTGAAATATGTCCGAAATTTTACGGATGTGGATGACAAAATCATTGCCAAGGCAAATCAGACCGGCATGGATTGTCAGGCAGTCTCTGAGAAATATATCAAAGAATTTTATGAAGATATGGATGCACTCCATGTACTTCGTGCAACTGTCGAGCCAAAAGCCACGGAGCATATTCCACAGATTATCGGAATCGTTCAGAAACTAATTGACAGAAACATAGCATACACCGTTGACGGAGATGTGTATTTTTCAGTCTCATCATTCAAAGACTACGGCAGGCTTTCCGGCAGAAAGCTGGAAGATATGGAAGCCGGAGCAAGGGTCGAGGTAGATGAGCGCAAACGCAATCCCTTTGATTTCTCGCTGTGGAAAGCGGCAAAACCCGGAGAGCCGTCATGGGACAGCCCCTGGGGGAAGGGACGTCCCGGTTGGCATATCGAATGTTCCGCCATGAGCGAAACCTATCTGGGACAGACCTTCGATATTCACGGCGGCGGCAAAGACCTGATTTTTCCGCACCATGAAAACGAAATTGCCCAATCCGAAGCCGCATCCGGCAAACCTTTTGCTAAGTACTGGATGCACAACGGATTTGTGAACATCAATCAGGAAAAAATGTCCAAATCTCTGGGCAATTTTCTGATGATCAAAGATGTTCTGAAAGTTTACCATCCTGAAGCGATCCGCCTGTTTCTACTCTCGAATCATTACCGAAGCCCTATTGATTTCACAGATAAAATTATGGATGAGGCTACGGTGAGTCTCGATAAAATCTATGCCGCCATAGAAAGAACCGAAGAGTTTATTCAACGATCTGAAAAAAATGGTGATTCATGGCATAAATTTGCCGAAGCTATGGATGATGATTTCAATACTGCCAAAGGAATCGGAATATTGTTCGATGCGGTTCGAAATATCAATCGCCTTATGGATGAGCATTCGGGAAACATAGCTGATGATTCCCGGAAAATACTTGAAACCGAATTGTCGGATATTCTGAAAATGGGCGATATTCTGGGAATTTTAACCGAATCGCCGAAAGCATATTTTGAAAAACGCAGATCATCCGTGTTGCAGAAAAAATCTGTTGATCCCGCAATGATCGAACAGATGATTGCGGATCGCGCATCCGCCAGAAAATCGAAAAACTGGGCAAAAGCCGATGAAATCCGCAAAAAACTGGAAAGCATGAATGTGATTTTGGAAGACAGACCCGACGGAACCGTCTGGAAAATGGGAGGATAAGCTATGAAACGCGTTGTGCCTCTGTGCCTCTGTGCCTTTGTTGCTTTGCTGACTGCTCCTTACTTGATATATGCTGAAACTTCGATAGCTGCGGGTGCGAATCATACCATACTGATGAAAGACGGCATGGTTTGGACATGGGGAAGAAATGATTACGGACAGTTGGGAAACGGAAGTAAAACCGATAAATATATTCCCTCTCAGATCGATATCGGCAATGTTGTATCGGTAAAATGCGGAGATTCTCACACCATTGCCTTGAAAAGCGATAAGACCGTCTGGAGTTGGGGAAAAAACGGTAGCGGTCAGTTGGGAATCGGAAACAGCGGCACTGAAAGCACGGTTCCGGTACAAATATCCAAATTCAAAGATAACAATTATCTCATCACAGGTATTGCCTCAGGGCAGTATCATTCCGCGGCTCTTCGGGAAGATGGCACGGTATGGACATGGGGATATAATTATTTCGGACAGTTGGGAAACGGCACTTACTCGGATAAAGATATACCTTATCAGACTGCGAATATTTCTGTTTGGGAGGTTGCTACGATTGCTTCCGGTTACAACCATATTCTGGCAATCCTGAATGATGATGATTCAACGCTTTTTGCGTGGGGTTATAATTCGAACGGTCAGCTCGGAATCGGCAATGCCACAACCACCAAGCAGCCTCTGCCGGTCAATGTCAGAGCGGATTCGGTTACGAATTTCAGTAATGTCAAAGCGGTTACAGCCGGAAAATATCACTCGCTTGCATTGAAGCATGACGGAACTGTCTGGGCATGGGGAGATAATTCCAAAGGGCAATTGGGAGATAACACGAATACTCAGCGTCTGTATCCGACTCAGGTATCCGGGCTTGATTCTGTAAGTGCAATTGCTGCCGGAGAATACCACGTGTTGGCGATCCGAAACGGAGCAGTGTGGGCATGGGGAGATAATTCCAAAGGACAGTTGGGAGATGGCACAACTGTTCAGCGCAAAACACCGACTCCGCTTTCAAATCTCAGCAATGTGATTGCCATTGCCGCAGGCGGAAATCATTCTCTGGCAGTGAAAGAAGATGGGACAGTGTGGGCATGGGGAGACAATACATACGGACAGTTAGGATACAAGACAAGTATCGCGTATAGTTCCGTACCGATACAGGTGCTTGTTCCCGGCGATCTCAATGCGGATTGGAAAATTGATCTGAATGATGTGATATTATCCCTCAGAGTTTGCAGCAATATTCCGACTATCATCTATCTTTCCGATGTGGATGGGGACGGAAAGATAGATCAGAAAGAAACCATATATGATCTTCAGATTGCAGCGGAAATAAGATAAGTTTGAAAATTCGGACTCATTTTGAAAGGATGAACTATTATGGCAAACAG
Organism: uncultured Desulfonema sp.; assembly: GCA_964564775.1. Taxonomy (GTDB): domain Bacteria; phylum Desulfobacterota; class Desulfobacteria; order Desulfobacterales; family DYRC01; genus DYRC01. The sequence continues at coordinate 14,262 of CAZMDM010000559.1, forward strand.
AACTGTGAACATGAGAGGCAATCCTCTGACTTTGGTCGGAGAAGAGTTGAAAGTCGGAGCAAAAGCTCCTGATTTCGAAGTCCTGAATAATGATCTTCAGCCTGTAAAACTGTCGTCTTACAAAGGCAAAATCTGCATTATTTCCTCTGTGCCGTCTCTGGATACGCCGATCTGCGATATTCAGACCCGCAGATTCAATACGGAAGCAGCGAGCCTGAGCAATGATGTCGTGATTCTGACATTAAGCGTTGATCTTCCCTTTGCCCAGAAACGCTGGTGTGGCGCGGCAGGTGTGGATAAAGTCATTACGCTTTCGGATCATCGCGATACCTCATTCGGTAATGCGTTCGGCGTGCTGATTAAAGAACTGCGCCTACTGGCAAGAGCCGTATTTGTTATAGATAAACAAGGCATTGTACGCCATGCCCAAATTGTCGGTGAAATTGCTACGGAACCGGATTATGATGCCGCATTGAACGCAGTTAAACAACTGGTCTGAAATGAACAGAAAACTCAGAATTGCCCTGATTCAGTCCGATGTGATACTCGGAGATTTGGAATCGAATCTTGCATATATTCTGAAAGAAATCCGCATGGTTGCCGATCAGGGAGCAGAGCTTGTGCTGCTGCCTGAAATGTGGTCATGCGGTTTCGATAATCCGAATCTCGCACATCATGCGGGTAAAACCCCTGAAATTATCGAGACTCTATCCCGTATCGCGGAAAAATATTCACTTCTGATTGCAGGCTCTGTGCCGGAATCGGTTGAAAATCGGATATTCAATACCATGTATCTGATCGAGCGGGATGGCTCGGTGGTAGGTGCATATCGCAAGGTGCATCTGTTTCCTCTGACCCGTGAACCGGATTTTTTTGATGCCGGAAACCGGAATGTAGTATGCCGGACATCATTGGGTAATATCGGACTGATGATCTGCTATGATCTGCGATTTCCGGAACTTGCCCGCGCGTTGGCATTGCAGGGCGTGGAGCTTGTGCTGGTATCTGCTCAGTGGCCCCTGATCCGCGTTCTGCATTGGAATATTTTGCTGCAAGCCAGGGCTATCGAAAATCAGTTGTTCCTAGCCGGAGTCAATCGCTGCGGACACGATTCCGATTTGGAATACGGCGGGCATTCCCAAGTGATTTCGCCTTGGGGAAATATCATTGTCAGAGCAGATACAACACCGTGCAGCCTGATCGGAGAGATTTATTTCGGAGAAATCAGAGAATTCAGAAGCAAAATCCCCTGTCTAGAGCAGCGCGTGCCAGAAGCGTACGGATTCTGAATACCGCTTCCTCATATCCGATCTTAGACCAACTCTCATTATCGGAGAATGAAAACCGTTGTCGGTATTCCTGAATCCCAAGGTATTAAAAATCAACGTTTCGCTGAAAGCTGAAAATAAACCGTGATACCCGGATTGAAATCCGAGCCAGTATCACTTTGTCGTTTCACGGCAGGGTAACGGAGGCGTAGGGTATATGTACAACATGGATATACAGAATGGAGGAACAGGTAAAAAAATTCAGGTACGCAGAAACAGTCTCGTCAACTTATCCCACCCCAGCTGAGGCAGATTTCCGTAAAGATCATCACACAACTGACCGCCATCGGCAGCCAACGGTCCGATGGTCTCCTCAATGACACCGTAAAGCCGGTCAATATCGCCGGACAGATAGCTTTTGGCTTCGCTGCCGATGCTCAGGGATTTCAATTCCCGGCGCAGATTCGGCGCATGAACCCGCATGATCCAGCCTTCGGAATACGGCAGTTTTGCAGCAATATTACCATGATCTCTCAAATTTGCATTGATTTCTGTAACCACACCGCTGACCGGAGACAAGACCTGAGCAGAATTTTCTCCGCGATGCAGGGTAATATCCGCGTGTCCCTGTTTCACTTCTTTGCCGATCAGGGGCGATTCAATGCGATCCGGCGGTCCCAGCACTCTCATAATAAAATCGTCAATCCCGATTCGGACAGTTCCGCCTTCTTCCAGTTTCAGCCATGTATGCCCCGGATGCAGATAAAAGCCGTGCGGCAGTTTGAATCCGTAAATATTCTGAACATCAATGGGTTTGACCACTGCATGAACCGTGTATTGATCGTTGAAATACTGATCGAACTCGCAGTTGCTGCACTGATAATCATGAATACACGCCCGAAACGGGATGCGCTGCTTGAGATGATGAACACATGGACGCTTCCAAACGGAAAGCTCTCTGAGCCTGTCTTTCCAGAACACGATCTGTCCTGCATTCCCTGTAACAGCAATGCCTTTTTTTCTCCGCTTTTCGTTTTCACGGGAAGTTTTCCGCATGGCTCTGTCAAAACGACAGGCAGGGCAGTCATAATCTGTCTTGCACAATCGTTTTCTGACCACGCCTGCCTGCATCCATATACATAATTTTTCTTTGTCGGGCGATACGGTCTTCATGGGGATCAGCCTCCGATTTGCAAAGGCACAAAGTTACAGTGAAAAAACTCGTGTTTAACTTTGTGCCTCTGTGCCTATCTTCACTTTGTACCTGCAATTCATGTTCTCAGGAAATTTCGGGTCAGATTGTTCCATCCCAATTGAGGAAGATTGCCGTAAATGTCTTCCTGAAAGAAACCGCCGTCGGTTGCCATAGGTCCTGCAACTTCTTCAACCATTTTTTCCAGTCTGCCGACTTCGCCGTTCATCCAGTTCAGAGAGCCGGATTCCACCATGAGTTTGTTGACCATACCTTTGATGTCAGGCGTACGAACCACGAACAACCAGCCATCTCCATAAGGTTCTCTGTTGGCAAGTCCCGGATTTTCCCGAAGTTGGGAATTGACTTCCACAATCACGCCGCCGATGGGAGAAAGCACATCCGCAGTATTGTCTTTGCGCCGCAACCCCCATCCGGCTTTGTTCTGATCCAATTCTTTGCCCATGAGCGGCATATCCAGTGCATCGGCTTTGCCCAGAAGTTTCAGTGCAAAATCATCCACGCCGATTCGGATAAATCCGCCGCTTTCGATTCTTGCCCAAGTGTGTCCGTCATGGAAGTAATAATCCATCGGTACGTCAAAGCCTTTGACCTGCTGAACTTCGAAGGGCAGACTCTTGGTTTTGGGCGCCCATACATCTTCCATAAACTGATCAAAATCACAGTGAGAACATTCGTAATTATATGCACAGCTTCTTTTGGCAATGCGTCCGGTCAGGGTGTGGCGGCATACGCGATCCATATCTGCCCGCATTCTCATCATATCCTGCCAGCTTCTGGAATTGCCTTTTTTCACTTTCATCTGCATACCCGCGTCGTATTTACAGGTGGAACAATCGCCGAAGTTGTTGCAGCTTTTGAATTCCACAACACCCGATGCCATCCAGATACAGGGATTGATTGCGTTGGCTTTGTTATCCGGTTTCACCATCCACACCTGTCCACCCAATACTGCGCCGATTCCGTGTGCGCCGCCCAATTCTCTTTGGCTGCCTTTATGATAGGATGAGCCGAATCCCACGTTGCTTCTTTTGTTCTCTTTCATTTCCCCGCTCCTTTTTTCAAAATTTCAAAACTTGTTTATATGTTCACTTTTCGTTTTCGCTGGTCTTGACCTCTTATAAAGCAACACTCGTGCCAAAGGATGCAATAAGCCGGAAATATTTTTTAATAATATGAATTGATTTGAAAAATAAAAAAAGTCTGCTGATAGGAATTTCGGAACCGCGAATGAAGCTGTGGAGATTTTCTACAGAGTGTTGATTTCTTTATCAAGCTGAAAAGGAAGTTTTGAAGATATTTAGTAGTATTATAAATATCTTATATTTGTGTTGATTTTTTCAACATGGTGTGTTGAAATTTTCATCAGTCCTCGGCGATGATGTAGCGTTCTTAAAATCCACTTTCTCTGAGTAAAACTGCGATGGTCTGCTGCCAGAAGCGATGCAGAATGCTTTGCGGTTCTCCGTAAATAATCGAATTGCCTCGTATGACCCGGTCGGGAAAATTCATTTTTTCCATAGGACGCAGAATCACACGGTATTGGCTTTGATGGCTGACCAAAGCTTTGTTTTCAAGCTTGACTGCAATTTCTCCGCCATAAATCGAAGCCAGATAAGGCTCTTTCAGAATTTTGGAACTGGTGCGATCAATTTCCCGAACCGAGCAGAAAATCGCGGAATCATCTCCGTTTTCCGCATAAAACCGGGCAACATCGCCGATGCCGACATTTTTCAGCGCATCTTCGGATAAATATGCCTCGATTACCATGTCTTCGCGGTCTGCTAGGATACCCAGAAGTTTTTCCTTGCCGATCCATTGTCCGGGCTTGATATCTTCTGGCAATTCCATGATAACGCCGCGGATCGGAGCAGTGATTTGCATACGCTGTTTCTGAGCGCGATAGCCCGCGAGTTCTGTGAGTGCGCTGGCAAGCTGACGCTGAACCACCTGACTTTGTTCCAGCAGATCGCTTTTGGCAATCAGACGCTCGAGTTGTTTTTCCAAAGTTTTTACTTTGATTTCTGCACGATGTTCTTTGTACGTTATTTGCGGAGATTCCAGAACAAACAGCAGATCGCCTGCACGGACATTTTGCCGATTTTTAACATGAACCTCTCGGAGTTGTGCTGAAAACGGCGGATAAATTCGGGAATATGTAGCAGATTTGAGCAGCGATGGCGCATGAATCCGGGTATTCCACGGAAAAATCAGCAGCATTATTGCGATGGTCAAAATTGATAAGGTGAAGAAAATCCGCATATTGAATTGTATTGCTCCTTTCTGGGAATACCAAGCTCCGAACTCGTTGAAAATCGGACGGATCACAAACCAGCCCATTTCCACCCAGAATAAAAATATTCCGAGTGCCTTGAAAAACATATGATATACCAGCACTGCGATGCCGGTGAACAGAATCAGGCGATATGTCCATGTGGCGTACGCGTATATCAGCAATATCCGATGTTTTGCTTCATCGAATATTTCAGGAACAGGCGCATCAATGCCCCACAGCAATTTTCTCAAATGCCATCTTCCCAAAGCAAAGGCTCTGTCTTGAAGATTGGGAACATCCAGAAAATCGGACAGCATATAATAACCGTCGAATCGCATGAACGGACTTACATTCATCATCAGAGAGCGAACCCATGTCAGCGTTGCCATGACAAAACACGCGCTTCGCAATGGTCCGTCCTGAAGAAAACTCCACATCAACGTAGCCATCACGGCAAGAACTATTTCTGCAGCTGTACCCGCGCCCACAATCTGCATCCGAGCTTTTCGGTTCGTGAGTTTCCACGCTTCGGAATTATCCGTGTAAAGCATAGGATACATGACCAAAAATGCGACTCCCATAGTCGGCACTTTCAGTCCGTAAAACTTGGAAGTATAGGCATGACCGAGTTCATGAACGATTTTTGCCAGAAACAATGCGGTGCCGTAAAATATAATTCCCTGAAATGTAAAAAAATATAGAAAAGTATGAATAAAACTTTCCCATTGACGCGCCATCATAAACATGGACAGAACCCCCGCAATAAAAAACAGATTCAGAGAAAACGGACTGACCAGAACTCTGGCAAGCGGCAGAGTCGCATTGAGAAATCCGTCCGGTCGGATCAGAGGAATGCGGATAAACAGATAATGATGAAGTAGCCACGAGGCAATGCTCTGTTTCTGCCTCAATGCCATGAGCTTCAGGCTATTCAGCGCATCGGGATTTGAAGGTGCAAGTAGTTGATTTAATGATAAAAATCGGACAAAGGTCTGAAGATCATCCGGCTGAGGAGCAAGAGTGGTTGTTTCGGATACTCCTTTCAGCAGTTTTTCCGGGTCTCCACTATGCCACCTTGCCAGCAATTCGAATTGCATCCACCCGATGCGGAAAAATCGGTTGCGAACCGGATCATGCAATGTCCATGTGGGAGAGCCGTCAGATAAGGGCGGTCCCGGAAACAATTTTATATCGTCTCTGAGTTTGGGTAAGCTTGTCATCATAACGATTACTTGCCAGTGAAGACTTGAAAAGTCAAGTATATTTACGGATTGTTATTATACAACTGCCTTATGAGTTCCAAAAACAAATATTGACATGAATCGCATTTCTTCATACATTCTCTGATGTTCTGTTTTTTTGAGGAATGAATATCATGTCATATAGCATCAGAGAATTCAAGCATTGTCCTTTTTGCGGCAGAATATGGATGTCCATTGCTGCTTTTCCGAGCGGTCAGTTTGTTGTTACCTGTCTGTGCGGCGCAAACGGTCCAAAAGAAAAAACCAAAGAAGACGCTGTGAAAGCGTGGAATACCCGCGACCGGCATCTGCTGTGGAATCCTTTTCGCTTATCTATCCGCTTCCCGGAAGAAATTCAGTCTGTTGACTTCAAAGGCAATCTGGCTTCCATTGATCTGGCAACTGTTCTACAAATGCTTTGTTCCAAAGAAAAAACCGGTATTCTTCAGATTTCCAAAGGGGTAACCAAAAGTGCGATCTGTCTGAAAAATGGAAATATTGTTGCTGCCAGCGACAGCAACGGACTGAGATTAGGACAGATTTTATTCAAAAACGGAATGATTTCCCATAAAAAACTCAAAGAAGCGCTTAAAACTGCCAAATCTTCTGGCAAAATGCTGGGGGAAGTTCTGCTGTTTATGAAGTATATCAATGAAGATACTTTAAAAGATGTGGTGCAGCAGCAGATACAGGAGGCGGTATTGGAGCTTTTTTTCTGGAAAGAAGGATCATTCGAATATCGGGATTGCACGGTAGAGTCGAATGAGAAAAGCATAAAAGAAATCAATACGATGGAAATTATTATGGAATCTGTGCGCCGCATGGATGAGTGGGATGAGCTTCGGCGGAGAAAAGAGGTTCTTCTGCATGAAGAAATTGATAGTGATTGATAACTATGACTCTTTCACC
>CAZMDM010000560.1:0-5785 GCA_964564775.1 uncultured Desulfonema sp.
GAATATCATGCGAAAACAGCCGCCGGATTTGGCTCTGCTGGATATTCTGATGCCCAAAATGACGGGTTACGAAGTCTTAAAGCACATGAAAGACGACCCGATATTGTGCAAAATTCCGGTGATTATCACCTCCGGCGTCAAAGAAACGGACATCGTGGTGCAGTGTGTCAAAAAAGGCGCTGAAGATTATATTGTCAAGCCGTATAATCTTGCCGTGTTGAAAAACAAAATTACCGCGTGTCTGGCAAAAAGGATGTTGGACGATCAGGATAAAGAACGTCAGCATCAGAAGGAAGAGTATGAGCTTCATCTGAAGATTTATGAAAAGCAGATGGAAGAATATACCCGGAGCAGCGATACGTCTGTTTTTGAAAAGGCTGCCAAATTCAGCAGTACTGTAAGATAGCTCTGTTTTAAGACGTCGGAACCGATGGACAATGTATATCCTATCATAAGCCTGACATCACAGATGATCGCCCAGTCACGGGTAATTGCCAAAGGTAATCGCATTCGTGATATTCAACGCCTGATTGAAACCTATGGTGGAAAGAAATCCGAATGGGTAAAAAAAAGCAGTCCATGTTTCGAGTTCGGAGGTTTTAAATATGAGTACCATTGGTATGAACATCCTGCTTTTGGAAAAATCGAACTGAAATTTAAACAAGTGAATGTAATATGATCGTCAGACTGAAACATAAAAATTCCTGCTATCCCGATCTGACTGCCGGTCAGCAGTATGCTGTCATAGGCATCGAAGCAGATGATCTGCGGATATTGAATGATAAAGGGTGTCCGTATCTTTATCCTGCCGAACTTTTTGATACGGATGATCCGCGTGAAGATGAAGATTGGATTACCGAATTCGGAGATGACGGCGAAAGATATGCTTATCCGTCTCCTCTGAATGCTGCGGGATTTTTTGAAGATTTTTTTGACGGAAAAAAGACTGTGTTAGCAACCTTCTGGCAGGTGGTGAATCAGCGACTTGCCTGTGCTATGCTGAAAGCATCATAGCATTATTTTCCCTTGTAAAAATCGGGATATAATTCTTTGGCACATACAGGGCATATTCCGTGACTGAACTTTGCCTCGGAATGGTTGCGGATATAAACTTCTATGGGTTCCCAATGCCCCTGATCATCTCGGATCTTCTTGCAGTTGGAACATATCGGCAACAGCCCTTTGAGAACTTTGATTTCTGCCAATGCTTTCTCAAGCTCTTTTTTCTGCCGCAGAATTTCGATTTTCTGCCGCCGGATAGTCAGATGTGTATTCAGACGAAGCAGCACTTCTTCCTGTTTGAACGGTTTGGTGATATAATCCACTGCGCCTGCTCCGAATCCTTTGATTTTATCGGAAACTTCGGAAAGAGATGTCATAAATATCACCGGAATATCTCTGCTTTCCTCTTTTTCTTTCAGTCGCTTGCAGGTTTCGAAACCATCAATTCCCGGCATCATCACATCCATCAGGATAATGTCCGGCAAAAATTTTTCCAACTCCGAAAGCCCTTTTTCACCGCTTTCCGCAATAATTACATCAAACCCCGATGTTTTCAGGTATTTGAGTAAAATTCTCAAATTCGTGGGGCTGTCATCAATAATCAGGACAACGGTTTTTTCCGGGTTTTCTTCATTCATGGCAATCTCTGTACAAAAAATATTCATCTTCGATCTTTTCCCATTATACCGGATTATCACAAATATGGAAAGCCTGATTTAATGGGATAAAAATTCTTCGGCAGTCAGGGTCAGAAAGACCTGTTCCAAATCTCCGTCCACATCGGCTTTTTGCTTCAACTCCTCCACAGTTCCGACCGCGCTCAGCTGTCCTTTCCGAATTACGCCGATGCGGTCGCAGATTTCTTCGGCAATTCTCAGCGTATGCGTTGACATAAAAATTCCGACCCCCTCATCGGCAAGCTGTCTGAACAGATTTTTGAGCATTCTGACCGATGCCGGATCGAGTCCCACTGTCGGCTCATCCACGATCAGAACTTCGGGAGTATGGATCAGTGCAGCAGCCATAATCAGACGCTGTTTCATGCCGTGTGAATAGGACTCGATCAGTTCATCGGGCCAATCGGTTAAAGAAAATTGTGCAAGCTCTTTTTCGGCACGCCTGAAAAATACGCGTTCATCCACTCCGTACAAATCTGCCGTGAATTTCAGAAACTCCATGCCGGTTAGCTTTTCATACAGATACGGACGATCCGGGATAAATCCGATTTTCGATTTGGCTTTTTCCGGTTCCTTTGCCATGTCTGTCCCGCAGATTTTCACGGTTCCCGAACTCGGTGCCAAAATGCCTCCCATCATTCTGATGGTTGTGGTTTTGCCCGCGCCGTTGGGTCCGATAAAACCGAAAATTTCTCCTTTTTTTACCGCAAGATTCAGATTGTTGACTGCCGGAAAATCTCCGTATCGCTTGCTTAAATCGTTAAGTTCTATCGCGTAAGCATTTTCTGATCGAAATTCTTTGTCCCGCTCACCCATTACTCGCTCCCCACTCATCTTGAATTCTGTTTTTAATCAGTTTTCTGTCACAAAGTTCTGAGGGATTTCCGAATAAATATCTGATATATGGTATTCCGAATCTGAATAGAAAATAACGTTGTAGGGTTAAGCTTTCGGATTTCGAGCATAGCTGCGAACCGAGATGAATACTATCAGAATGATAACAGAGTAAATAATAAAGAAAAAATAGTCCGCATTCAGAAGCGATTCAGCAGGAACTTCATGAAAAAATTTCAAGTGGCATATAATTGATGCAATAAAAATCATCAACAAGCCCGATAAACGCAGGTTAGATTTCTGCGAATGGATAAAGCGAATAAAAAACAGAGCGATACCAATCAATACGAATGGCGCAAAAAACTTGAACACAAGACCGAGATCATTTCTTTTCGCTGATATTTCCGCATTGAATCGGGAATATACAATCGTATGAGAGGTATTGAAAAATTTCGGGATCCCCAAAGTGGAAAAATTCGTGATCACATCGGTATAAAAAGATATTTTTTCGGTTTTCCATTTTTTGCCGAAATCCGGCAAAGAGGCTGCATCTGGCTTTCCGAATATCTCAGCAGAAGACGCGGGATCCGATATGAATATGAGTTGGTCTCTTGTCTCGGTTCGATGACGAAATCCGATGGTCAGAAGTTGTTTATCCAGAGGATACACCTGATAATCCGGTATGGTTCTGAAAATCGCTTTGATGTGATATATCCGGGTGGTAATTCCATCAGCAGTGTATTCCCGAATCGGTGTTCCCATTTCAACCGGATGAATGGAATGGGTAAATTCGATATCCGGATTATCGAACTGTCCTTTAAAACGGAACCACAGATCCGCATCAACCGTGTATTCATTTTCAGAAGATCCCGTAACCGTATTGATGCGGATACCTGTGCGTATCACTCTGACTTCATTCATCAGAATTCCTTGAATCAGAATATTGCTCCCTTTCAGCGTCTTTTCGAATATATTTCGGATACTGTCTGTTTCCGTCATTTTTTTATACTGAGAAAATGCCGGAACAAAGCCATTGTTTTCATATCTGACCACGAACAGAGATTTCCGAGCGCTGCCCCTGCTGTCGAAATAAATATCCCCCGTAATCCCTCTGACCGAATTTTCCATCTGATAAAAACCTGCCAGAGCCTCTCGGACTTTTCTGCGATTTCCTCGTATATGTCCTGCCTCACTCCGAATTCCGGCGTTATGAATCGCCTCGATGAGGGTCTGTGTGGCATCGTAATAACACGCTGCTTCGGGAGAAGGTTCTTCGTGCCAGACTCTTGCAAAACTTTTCCTGAACCGATATGCGGTTTCACCGGCAATATCCGGAATAAAATAAGACACAGCATAAATATCGGATGTAACTTTGGGGGCATTTTTTTGCAGCTCAGTGATAAACCTTTCTTCTGCAAAGGAATTCGAACCGATAATCGGAAGTTCGGGAATTGTGCTTTTCAACTGCGAGACAAGTTTCGCGCTTTCGGTGCTGCCCGCAGCTACAAATACGATTCCCCGATCTTGCAGAGATAAGAGTTCCTGTATGATCTGTTGGGATCGGGCAGATGAACTTCCGCTTTCGAAAGACCATTTCCGATGAATGGGAATTCCCAGTCTGCCCGCAGTATCCCCAAAGGATTTGCTGAGGCTTGTTCCGTAAAGATTGTTTTCATGGATAATGCAGACAGAGGTATATTTCAGCATTCCGACTGCATAGTTCGCAATAAAACTTCCCTGAAATGCAATATCGGGAACCACGCTGAAATACCACTCGTTCTGAGCTTCGGTTTCAGTAATGATGGATGAAGCAGTAACAACGGGAATACCGTATTTTTTGTATATAGGCGTTACGGAATTGTAAGCACTGCCGCTATACCGTCCTATAATTGCGAGAATCCGTTTATCTTCGGCAATTTCGGCAGCAATTTTGGCAGCTTCAGCAGCATCATTCTTATCATCGCGGATGATCAGTTCCACAGGTTTGTCCGACAGATTAGAATGGCGAAGATACAACCCAATGCCTTTCAGCATGTCTTCGCCGTGCTTTCCGCTCATCGGTCCTGTTACAGCAATGAATATCGGCTCTTTTCTGAATCTATCCGGATATCGGATGAACAGAAAAGCCGCAACTCCGACAAACACCAGAGCAGATACGGAAAAAATCAGTATTTTTTTCTTAAAGCCCACGATATAACCCTTGATATAAAATAACGACAAATATTCCTGCCAGAATCAGAACGGACAAATGAATAATTTTGCTGACGCTGTTGATCAGACGAATATGATTTACCAAATTCCGCCGGTGCAGCATATACGTCCCTGAAGCAATGATCCCGCCGATTGCCGACAATCCATACACTGCAAAAAAGAAATATCCGATTGCCGATGCGGATGTTGATAATCCGACTTTATACAAAACCGACAGATGAGTAATGCCGCCCGCGATCATTCCGGTGATACAGATCAGCATTCTGGCAATGATCTGATCCGCAGGAATCGTATAGATGAGATATAAAAGAATAAAGATCAGAAATATCGGGAAAAATACTTTGACTGCAAATCCAGCTCCTTTTCTTTCCGCCCGGACAGATGCGACAAACTGCGAATACTCGGCTTGCTGACCGCCCGGAAGATCGCGGCGGATAATCTGCTGATAACAATTGCTGTCTTTGATATGCCAGCCCGGCACATTCAGTTGTCTGCCCGGAACCTGATGGTATGTTCCGATCTGAGGCAGCCCCAGCACATCGGGAATAAAAATCAGGTTATTGCGAATGCGATCCGAATGGCAAAATTTGACAGAAACGATCCGGTGATCAAACGGATACGCCTGCATATCCGCCTCAATTTTGAAATCCGCTTTGACATGATACGTCCGGGTCATAATACCGTTATCCGTTTCTTCCAAAATCGGCTTGCCGAGTTCGACCGGTTTCGGCGCATTTGTAAAAGTAATACTTCTGATGTCGAATTCTTTCTGAAATCGGAACCATAAGTAAAAATCCACCGTGCATACGGCTTTTTCTCTGTTTATGTGGGAAATTTCATTGATATCGATTCCAGCATATACGACATGTGTCTGTGTCATCACCTGATCGTCAATGACAATTGTTTTACTAGTGATATCCTTGAATATATCCGGTCTGGAAGTGATGATCGGCTGATACTGCACAAACGCGGGAAGCAGCTTCTGCCGCTGATAAATCCTGATAGCCATCGGTCTGTTGAAATTACGGTTTCTATTAAAGTAAATATCGCCAGTGATTCCT
>CAZMDM010000561.1:0-2161 GCA_964564775.1 uncultured Desulfonema sp.
TAAGCTCAAGCCTGCTTAAGCAGGCTTCGGTTTCTAGCCGGGCGATTTATCGCTTGGCTGAACAGTTTTGAAAGAGGTCTAATAAAAAATTGATTTTATTAATAAAATCAGAATAATACAAAATCAAGCGCGTAACTCATATTCATATTAACACAGGAACTGACAATGAAAAAAATTCTTATCGTAGATGATCAGACAGAAATCAGGGAGCTTGTGCGGATAACGCTTCGGTCTTCCGATCTGACGGTGATTCAGGCAGACAGCGGGGAAAAAGCGGTTGAAAGGGCTATAGCGGAACATCCCGATATGATTATTATGGATGTGGACATGCCTGGTATGATGAGCGGACTCGATGCGACCCATACATTGAAAAGCGATCCGAAAACCCGTGATATTCCGATTGTCATGCTGACCGGCAAAGACAGAGACGAAGATCGTCAGAAAGCCAAAGAAGCCGGCGCGGACGATTATTTTACAAAACCGTTCAGCCCCTTGGAACTGATTAAAAAAGTCGAAGAAGTTCTGGATTAAGCTTTCGGGAGCGTAAACATAAATATGCTGCCGCAGCCTTCGGGATTCGGGATGACCCGGATTTTTCCGCCGTGTGCATTCACGATTTCTTTGGATATCGCAAGTCCAAGTCCCGTGCCTCCCGCGCCGGTACGGGTTTTGCTGCTTTGGACAAACTTGTCGAAAACCGATTCGGATTCTTCCGGTGGAATACCGATTCCCTGATCCTCAACCCGAACAACTGCCATATCATTCGTGTTTTCCGCATAAATACAGATTTTTTTGCCTTCGGGAGTGAATTTGATGGCATTCGAAAGAAGATTGCGGATCACCTGCCCTATCCGTGCCGAATCACATAACGCAACAATCGGCTTTTCAGGCGGAATCATTTTCAAAGAAAGCTCCTTGTCTTTCAGAGCAGTCTCGAATTCGGAAACAGTCACGCGGATAATGTGCATCAGATCGTTTTTCTCCATCTGATAGCGCATTTTTCCGGCTTCGATTTTGGAGATATCCAGCAGATCGTTCAGCAGAGACATCAGCCGCGTTCCGCTGTCGTAAATCTGCTGAAAATAATGCAAAAGTTTTTCTTTTGGTACACTTTCGATTTTTCTGATTCCGAAATTGGCAAAGCTTAAAATGCCGTGCATGGGCGTGCGGATTTCATGCGACATGTTGGCAAGAAATTCGCTTTTTGCCCGATTGGCAGCTTCGGCTAATTTTGCCTCGTGAAGCTTGATTTCCATAGCTACATGGTCATGAATATCCATCACCATGCACCGGCTTCCGATAATCTGCTGATCTGGCGAAGATATGGCGTTTATGACAATGCTTCCCCATCTTAGCGAACCGTCTTTTTGGATCAGTAAAATACGCTCGTTTTTGCCGAGTTCCCCGGATAAGAACCTCGGAAAAATCGCGGCGAATTTTTCCCTGCCATCGGGTGCATCCGCACAAAGTTCGATGAAATTTTTTCCGATCAGTTCCGATCTGCCATACCCGCATAACGCTTCTGCCATACTGTTGCAGTCGTCAATCTCTCTGTTTCTGCCGAGAGAAAAATACGCGACAGGTGCTTCCTGATACAGGGTGCGGAATTTTTCCTCCGATTCCAGAAGTTCCCGGTTTCTGAGTTTGAGATCACGATATGCCTTATTCAGATCATCCGCATATCGGAGCATCTGTCGATAAGAATTGACAGAGCCTGAACTATCCGAACCGTTCATAATGCCATCTCCGATGAAGTGTGCTTATCAGACTTCTTTCCAAAGTCCGTTTTTTATGCCCCGAAATAAATTTCCGGGCTGAGATATCAAGCCTGCTTAAGCAGGCTTCGGCTTATAGCCGGGCGATTTATCGCTCGGATGAAAAGTTTTGAAGGAGGTCTATTGTTTTTTATCGAACTGATAGCCTTTTTTCAAAAACAGCTTCAGACAGGCATCGACTGCCTCGGGATGATACAACTTTCCCTTGTTGGCGTTGATTTCTTCCATAGCCGCCTTCAGTCCGAGTGCGGAACGATAGGGTCTGCTGCTGCATATCGCTTCCACGACATCGGCTACCGCGATAATCGCTGCCTCGATCAGAATATCATCACCGGCTAATCCCTGGGGATATCCTGCTCCGTTCATCCGCTCGTGATGCTGAAGAA
>CAZMDM010000562.1:0-2216 GCA_964564775.1 uncultured Desulfonema sp.
AATATCACAATCTACCCAATATTTCCATAGACTACATCGTGATGGACAAAACTAAAAAGGGCGAGGGGTTGCCTTCGGTTTTCGGATCGAGCGACTTATGGTCTTGGAAACCGCTGTACGATTTTCTGCTCAAAGACAGAAACGGCAATGTGATTGACTGTGATGTGGTTGTTCATAAAACGCAGAATTGCGTTATTTTCGGCTATGAGCGACTGATTGCCGCCAACCGCTTCAAATATATGGTGATCGTAGAAACGCCGGATGCCGTGTTTGTCTCGGATATTGACAACTCACGGGATGTCAAAAATATCGTGGATACGATCAAAGAAAAAGGACGTGAGGAACATCATCATCACCGAACCGTGCATCATCCTTGGGGAAGCGCGACATTGTTGGAAAAAAACGAACATTATCAGGTATCCCGCCTGATCGTATATCCCGGATTGAGCCTTGAAACATCGGGAATTGCCAATCTGTCGGTTGTCAGCGGCACAGCAGAGATGCCGGACGGAAAATTGCTGCAAAAAGGCATGTTGCTGACGATTTCCGAAACAACGAATATTCGGAATAACGGATCCGACCTGTTATACCTGATCGAGATCAGAATAAAATAATATCGAATCTGAAAAACAATTGTACCGAGCGATAAATCGCCCGGCTAAAAGCAGAAGCCTGCTTAAGCAGGCTTGAGCGAATAGCCCTGAAATTGATTTCGGGGCTTCGGGACGGCACATCATAGCCCGGAAATTCATTTCCGGGAGTAAAATAAAGACATTGCCTGATACTGAGAAACGTGGTATGGAATACTGTTTTCACCATGAATGCAAAAGATAATCATGAAATATCCGAACAAGAACGCCTTGAAAACGAACTTCGGGAATGCCGGAAAACCATCAGCAATCTGAAAGTTCTGGCAAGCAAAGCCGAAAGCGCAAGCCGTGCCAAAAGCGAATTTCTGGCAAATATCAGCCATGAAATCCGCACGCCGATGAACGGCATTATCGGAATGCTGGATTTGGTTCTGGATACGGAACTTACAACAAAGCAATCGGAATATCTGACGCTTGCCAAATATTCGGCGGATTCTTTATTGTATCTTCTCAATGACATGCTGGATCTCTCACGGATCGAAGCCGGAAAAATGAAAATCAGCAAAGTTCCGTTCACTCTCCGATCCGTGATTGAAAGTTCGATAGGTCCGTTGAAGCTGCGCGCAGAATCAAAAGGTTTGGAATTATTCTGGCAGATTCAGGAAGGATTGCCTGAATCGTTTATCGGAGACCCGGATCGTTTAAGGCAGATTCTGATGAATATTGTCAAAAATGCCGTCAAATTTACCGATATGGGAAGCATTGAGATCAGGGTATGCGAAGACGATCAGATCAGAGATATCCGGGATATGATCTGCCTCCGATTTTCAGTAACAGATACCGGTATCGGCATTCCTCCCGATCAGGTGGAAAATATTTTCGAGCCGTTTCTTCAGATAAACAGCAATTACGGAGGAACCGGCTTGGGTCTTGCAATATGTAGGCAGCTGACAGAAATGATGGGTGGCAGAATATGGGTGGAAAGTATGCCGAAAAAAGGAAGCGCATTTTATTTCACAGTGACTCTCGGTATCCATGATACAGCAAAGGAAGTCATATCCGAGTATCCACCTGCTCCTCTTTCCTGCAAAACTTTATGTAAAGGCAAAATTCTGCTGGCAGAAGATGATACACTGACACAGTTGGTGATGACAGAGCTTCTTACGATGCAGGGTTTTGAAGTGACTGTGGTTGCTACGGGCAAAGCTGCTGTGGAAGCATGTTGTAAATATCGCTTCGATCTTGTTATGATGGATATTCAGATGCCTGAAACCGATGGGATTGAAGCTGCCCGGCAGATACGGCAGGCAGGTCGGAATATGCCGATTATCGCATTGACTGCCGATATTTTCAAAAACAGCAAGGAACAATGCCTGAATGCGGGAATGAATGATTACATCATCAAACCCATCCGAAAAAACGATCTGCTTGCCCAAATTAATAAATATCTGTCAGAAAAACCGAATACCGATATGCTGTCTGCTCAGATATTCGATGTCAGCGTGATACAGAAAAATTTCGACAATGATCTGTCCCGATTCGGAGAATATGCAGATAGGGTTATCGGGAAAATTAGGGAAGAACTGACATATCTGCAATCAGCAATCGCATCGGGTTCTGAAATTC
>CAZMDM010000563.1:0-1724 GCA_964564775.1 uncultured Desulfonema sp.
GCAAATGTATCTGCGGTCGCTGCGGATAAGGGAAATTTTTCCACTGCTCCGAAAAAAAACAACGAGAAGAAATGGCGCATCGCCTATTATGAAGGGGGGGAATATGGCGATTATCAGATGACGATGATCTCAACTGTGAACGGGCTTATTTCATTGGGCTGGATTGAAAAAACAGATATCCCGCCTCAGCAGGGCAAACAAACGAAAGAGCTTTGGAATTGGCTTTCGGACAATATCAGAAGCGATTATATCGAATTTGTCAAAGATGCCCATTACAGCGCAAATTGGGATAAAGAACTCAGACCCAAAATGGCTGCCGAAATTATCAAACGATTGAACGAAAAAAAGGACATCGATCTGATTATTACCGCGGGTACATGGGGCGGACAGGATATTGCCAATGATAAGCATCAGATTCCCACTCTGGTTGTTTCGACATCCGATCCGGTCAAAGCAGGCATTATCAAAAGCATAGAAGATTCGGGACTGGATAATGTTCACGCACGGGTTGATCCGTTCCGTTATGAACGACAGGTCAAACTCTTCCATGATATTATCAAATTCAAAAAATTAGGCGTGGCTTATGAGAATACCGAAAGCGGAAGAGTCTATGGCGCGATTGATAAAGTAGAAAAAATTGCCAAAGAACGCGGATTTGAAATTGTATCGTGTTATACAAAGAGCGATGTTTCCGATCAGAAAACTGCTGAAAACAGTGTGAAGGCATGTTTCGATGAACTTGGAAAGAAAAAAGTGGACGCGATTTATGTTACGCTTCAGGGCGGTATAAATTCTTCGAGCATTCCCGATCTGGTTGCTATTATCAATACCTATAAAATTCCGACCTTTTCCCAATCCGGTATAGATGAGGTAAAAGCCGGTTTTCTGATGAGTATTGCAAAAGCCGGATTCAGAGATAACGGCGTATTTCATGCCAAAACCATTGCCAAAATATTCAACGGTGCAAAACCCCGGCAATTGGATCAGGTGTTTGAAAGCCCTCTGAAGCTTGCGATCAATAATAAGACTGCCGAAATCATCAAATACGATCTGCCCATGGAATTTTTGGAAACTGTGGATGAGGTGTACAAGGAAATTTTCGTGCCGGAGAAGAAATAATATAGGATATTTATGTTTCGATTTCTTCATTCTGCCGATATTCATTTAGACAGCCCCTTGCTGAAGCTCGAATATTACGAAGGCGCGCCGATTGAGGCATTGCGCGGGGCAACGCGTCAGGCTTTTCAGAATCTGGTTGATCTTGCGATTTCCGAATCCGTTGATTTTGTGCTGATCTCCGGCGATCTCTATGACGGAGACTGGAAAGATTATAACACGGGCTTGTATTTTGTTCGGCAGATGAGCAAACTGAAAGAGGCAAAGATTCCGGTCTGTATTGTCGCGGGAAATCACGATGCTGCCAGCAAAATGACCAAAACGCTTCGTCTGCCTGACAATGTGTTTATGTTTCCCACGGATAAACCGCACAGCTTTCATATAGACCGGCTCGGTGTAGCGATTCACGGTCAGAGTTTTTCGATACCTGCAATCAGAAAAGATTTGTCTGCGGCATATCCCGATGCCATACCGGGCATGTTCAATATCGGAATGCTGCATACCTGCGCGACAGGACGGGAAGGGCATGGCAGTTACGCGCCCTGCACGATAGATGCGCTGATATCGAAAGGTTATGACTATTGGGCTTTGGGGCATGTGCATCATAG
>CAZMDM010000564.1:0-1740 GCA_964564775.1 uncultured Desulfonema sp.
GCCAGACATGATAGCGGTTGAATGGATGCTCAAAAAAACGCCATCGGAGAAATTCGGCATCCCGAATTACTGAAAAGGGATATTCCGCACGGCAGTTTTCCCATATTCGGTCAAAGCTGTCATCGGCTGCTGATATTCGAACAATTTCACCAAGATTCGACGATTTGGCAATCTCATCCGTTTTGGCGGTCAGAAAACTAATTCCTCCGATAAACATTCGATATTGCTGATATTTTTCCCCGATAGAAAAATGATATTTTCCCGGAAATCCATACAAAAATACGGAGCGATCCGATCCCGTGAACGTGCTGATGAAATGATTGATGGTCCGCATGAACAAGCCGGTTTTTCGGTAATCCGGATGAGACATGTTGTCCATCAGATGCGTCATTTCAACGATTTTTCCTTCCCGATTCACCGGATACGGAATCCCGCTGAACATGGCTAAAATGTTGTTCTGCTGATCCGTACACAGCATGATCCGATATCCATAAGGATTATTGACAAATTTCCATCGCCAGATATTTTCAGGCAATTCTTTATAAAATGCCGATTGCCACAAAGACAATACACCTTTTTCATCTTCGGTCCGATACGGACGAATCAGAAATTTTCCCTCTTCGATTTCTAAGACTTTTTCCATGTCCACACCTTCTGAATACCGGACAGCGATCCCCGCATTCTGCAAAAATACTGCCCCGGCGCAATGCGATTCCATATTGTTGCGGGAAAATAAAACACATCTTCCCGGATTTGGGTTTGTACAAACGGCACCAGCAGCGGATTGACGCCTACCTCAAAGTAATATTTGTCATCTTTCAATATGTTTTTTTTATCAAATCCAAAAGCTTCCGTGATAAGCTCCAAGTCCGTTATCTCAGGCATAAACTCTTTGCCTTCGAATGCCGGGAATGATACAGAGCCGTAAATCTTGTTCATAAACGCGTTCGAAGATTCTTCCATCAGGCAGAACTTGCCTTTTTCCGGATTCGGAGACTGATTGTAATAATGCACCGCGACTGCATTCGGAACGCATACGGGTCTGAGATGATCGTTCAATGCCCGAACACACAAATCCGTATCCTCAAAATACAGAAAGAATCGTTCATCAAATATCTTATTGCCTGCCCATGCTTTATTGATTAAAAGACACGCCCCGGACAAAAACGGCTCAAAAAAAGGTTCCTCAGCATCCCAAAATCGTTCATGGCGCATAATCCAGTAAAACATAAACAGTTCCGCATCAAGCCGATAGTTTCCCGCAGTTCTTGCTGCAAATTCGAGCCATAATGAACCTCCGGTGGCTGGCGGAATCCGAAAGCGATGATCTTCATCCCAGTAAAACCGAGGTCCGACAATGGGAGAATTGCAATGTCGAGCAACCTCCAGAAGAGTTTCAACACAGCCTTTTTCAAGCCGGATATCGGGATTGACAATAAGCAGCCATTCACCGATAGCAGCTTCGGCAGCCTGATTCACCGCCGCCCCGAAGCCCTTGTTATGTTGATTGGCAATGATTCGGATATCGGAAGAAAACCGTTTTGAATCAACCAGTTCTCCGCTGTTATCCACAACGATGATTTCCGAAATTTCCCGGCAATCTTTCAAATCTGCCAGCAATGGCGGCAAAAGTTCTGCGGTATGATAATTGACAATGATTGCGCTGATGCTCACGCAGCAAACTCCGGATTTGGTTCTTTAATCAAATCTGTCGAATATTCAGGTTCATCATCTCCGTAA
>CAZMDM010000565.1:0-13516 GCA_964564775.1 uncultured Desulfonema sp.
TGTCGAAACAGATAATTGCCGGTATCAATATCACTTTTCTGAATCAGCATAATTGTCGGAATTTTCCGTGTCCGGGCTTCCGCAGCCGCAGCATCCGAAACTGTCATAGGTCCAATAATCGCGGATACCTGCTGCTCATCAAGCTCCCGAACTGACTGTATCCCCTGTTCCGGTGTTACTCCCGAATCTCTGACCACAATATCGGCAAGATCAGCGATCTGTTTTGCTAACTCGATTCCTTTCAGAGCTTTATTGCCATACACCATATATGTGCCGCTCAACGGAAGCAGACAGCCGATTTTGTAGCGGGTCTGAGGAGATTTCGGGGATACCTGCACAGTCGGAATATCCTGTTTTTCTTCCGGTTTTTTAAAGCGCTTGAGAACACTTTTCGCTTCCGGCACAATCTCGTGCTGGGGAAAATTTTCAATCAGTTCCGATAGGATTCTGACGCCCTCTTCCTGTTTTTCGGCTCTGATCTGTTTCAATCCGATCTGATACATCAGATAGCCTTTGAGCATCGGATTATAGCCGGATTGTTCATTCAGCGCGGCAAGCTCCTGATCCGACAGCATATTGACTGCCGCTTTGACCTTTTTTCGGATTTCTTCCTTTTCCGAAGAGACAGCGTGAGCATACCCCAAAGAATATTCCTCGATTGCCTTCGCCGAAGCGCGCAATGCGATATACGCATCTCCCATAATTGTCCGCACTCTGGGATGATGAGCGGAAAGACTGCTTAGCAGCAGATTGCCTTCCCGGATCACCTCTGAGTATGCGCGTTCTTCATACAGACTTCCCAAAATGCCGATTCTGGCTTCAGGGACAAATATACTTTCAGGATAGGTATTGATCAGATATTGCCATAACCTTCGGGCAGCATTCGGTTTTTTCTGCTCGATATAAATCGATGCTTCGCGCATCACTGCCAAAGGCGCGTGCGGGTTATCGGGATATCGGGTAAGATATTCGCTGTAAAGCTCCATTGCCTTGTCATAAACTCTCTGATCGAAAAGCCTCTCCGCTCTTGCAAACAACTCGGCTTCAGGCGAAACGGACTGATGGAGTATAAACGGCATTGTCATATCACAAGCCGCGATCAGGGCAGATATTGCCAAGATAGGAATAATTCTGAATCTGTTCATGGCTTATTCTCCGCAATTTCAATGGAACTGATTTCAAGCTCCCGCCCGGACAGAATCGTGATTGCGCCGGAACCGCAGGACTGACAAGCAAATGCAGGACCGTCAATTGTCCATTCATGCTGACAGGCTTTGCATTTTGCCATAACCGGAATTTCTTCGATCTTCAGTTCGGCATGAGCAAACGGAGTATTCTTGCTAATAATTTCAAAACAGAATCGAAGGCTTGACGGCACTACCGAAGCCAGTTTTCCGATTTTCAGATT
Organism: uncultured Desulfonema sp.; assembly: GCA_964564775.1. Classification (GTDB taxonomy): domain Bacteria; phylum Desulfobacterota; class Desulfobacteria; order Desulfobacterales; family DYRC01; genus DYRC01. The sequence continues at coordinate 1,409 of CAZMDM010000565.1, forward strand.
GATCCGTTCAATCGGCAGATCTGTCAGATTCGGCGGAATCGAAGCTTTGACAATCTCAAGCACCTGCATCGCAATTCCCATTTCATGCATAATCAACACCTTCTGTGATAATCTGTTTCCTGAAAAAACAGGAAATGATAAAAGTGAACCACTTACTTATCGCAATCCACAGCATTCTGTCAATCCTGAATATATCAGCGATTTTTATTATGGTTTTTATTGCTTTTGAAATAATATCGTTGGAAAACATACACAAAGACGGGCAAGAAGAATCAGAGAGATAAAATATATCAGGGCAGACATCTCTGCCTGCCCCGCCTGAATAATTGCAAACCGGAGAATCACTGATTGCTGCTTTTCAATTTTCTCCCGCAGATTGCCATACCCAATACCGCCCATACTGCAACTGCCAAATTCATTACCGATTTTTTCATTTTATCCTCCGTCTTCAAATCAGTTCAAACAATTTTTCGCTTCTGACAGATATAATGTCATGCTTTCCGAACCGCGTGACATATTCGATGAAAAAAATCCGCGTTTCGGTATGAATATGATAAGCACTGATATTCGATATATAATTTTCTTGTGCAAACCCGAATTTTCGGATAAACAGAACAGATACACAACAGCCCGGAAAACTCATTTTCGGGAAATCTTTGGCAGGTTAACTCTATGAACACGAAAATTTCTCAATTACTGGAAAAAGGTGTTAAAATTCCAAATCCTTATACGATTGATATCGGCGATGATGTTGATATCGGACGGATTTCGGAAGGCGTAACCATCTATTCGGGCTGCAAAATTTATGGCAAATCCACCCTGATTCTCCGCGGATCGGAAATCGGCTATGAAGCTCCGGTTACGATTGAAAATTGTCATATCGGACCAGATACAGCACTCAAAGGCGGATTTTTCAAGCAGGCGGTATTTTTGAAAAAATCTTCGGCAGGACTCGGCGCGCATGTCCGGGAAGGAACAATTCTGGAAGAGGAATCTAGTATCGCGCATACGGTCGGCTTGAAGCAGACGATTTTATTTCCCTTTGTAACGCTGGGCAGTCTCATCAATTTCTGCGATATTCTCATGTCCGGCGGAACCAGCCGCAAGAACCACAGCGAGGTCGGAAGTTCTTATATTCATTTCAATTATACGCCAAATCAGGATAAGGCGACTCCTTCCCTGCTCGGAGATGTGCCGAACGGCGTGATGCTCAATCAGCCGCCGATTTTTCTGGGCGGACAGGGCGGATTAGTGGGACCATGCCGCTTGGCATTCGGTACGGTTACCGCGGCCGGGACAATCTGCCGCACGGATGAGTTGCAGCCTGGGCATCTGATTTCCGAAGTCGGGATCAAAGCCAATATTCCTTTCAAAGCAGGCAGATATCAGAACAGCAAACGCATTATCACGAATAACATGGTGTACATTGCCAATCTCTTTGCCTTGAACGCATGGTATGTCCATGTCCGATCCCAGTTTGTCAGTGAAGAATTTCCGCAGTCTCTGCTGGACGGGCTTACAGAAAAGCTTGCAATGGCTATCGATGAGCGCATCAGGCGTCTGAAAGATTTCTGCACAAATGCCGGAACTGCGGATACTTGGCAGATATTGGCGGAAAAAATTGCCCGGCTTCGCGATTTTCAGGGACATACAGCGTCAAGAGAGCAATTTCTCGAAAAAATATATCGGGATATTCTTCAAAAAGGCAATGATTATATTGCAGTAATTGTGAATCTTGCGCCTGAAGATGCTGCAATCGGTACGCAATGGCTTCGGGGAATTGCGGAGTCCGTATAGAGTACTTAATTATCGTGGCAAAACCATCAACTCATTTTCATGGACAGATATATTCCTATGAGCAAAGAAAATTTCAAATCCGGCTTTGTTTCGATTATCGGTGCGCCCAATGCAGGCAAATCCACGCTGCTGAACCGCATGATCCGAGCAAAAATTTCAGTTACTTCCGATAAAGCGCAGACCACGCGTACCCGTATTCTGGGTATTGTTCATCGTCCCAATGCTCAGATCGTGCTGACAGACACTCCGGGCTTTCACCTTGCCCAGAATACCTTCAATCGGCGGTTAGTGGATGCAGCAATGTCTGCCATGAGCGAAAGTGATGCGATTCTGCTGATCGCGGATGTGTCGGATCCCGATAAAAGTTCGGAATCTCTAATTGTCGAAAAAATCAATGCCCAGAAAAAACCTGTGATTCTTGCTCTCAATAAAATTGATCTGATCAGAAAACAGGAATTGCTGCTGTTCATGGATTCATGGGCAAAGCAGGTGTCATTTCGGGCGATTGTGCCGATTTCCGCAAGAACCGGCGAGCAGGTGGAAGCTCTTTGCGAAGAGATGGAAAAAGTGCTTCCCGAAGGTAATCCGTATTTTCCCGAAGATATGATGACGGATATGCCGGAAAAACTTATTGCTGCGGAAATGATTCGGGAAAAAGTATTCCGCCTGACCGATCAGGAAATTCCTTATGCAACGGCAGTTACGGTCGAGTCTTTTGACGAATCGGATCCCAAACTGATTAAAATTCACGCCACGATTCATGTGGAAAGAGATTCCCAGAAAGGCATTATTATCGGCAAAAACGGCGTCAAACTGAAAAGCATCGGCGAACAGGCACGGAAGGACATCGAGCGGATGCTGAATGCCAAAGTGTTTCTGAAACTGTTTGTGCGAGTTGAGAAAAATTGGAGCAAAGATACCAAAGCGTTGCAGAAATTCGGCTATTAACTTGATAACAGGAGGAGAATTATGGCGATACCACTTATCGGGACAGCGCTTGCTGCGATTGCCTCTGCGCTGGCAAAGCGCGGATTGGATTTGCTAAGCGGAATATTCCGGGGCGCGGCTGATCAGGGCGCAAATAAGATTTCCGAGTTGATTCAGGAAAAAACCGGAATCGATGTTCATGATGTTGCCGAAAACAAAATTACAGAGGATCAGTGGATCCAACTGAAAGAGTTCGAACTTGCCAATCAGGAGCAGCTTCTTGAATTCAGAAAAAATATCGAAGCTCACGAACTGGAAATGGAGAAACTGCGTCTGGAGGATACGAAGAACGCAAGAAGCACCCAGACCGAGCGGGATAAGAATGCCGATCCGATGGTGCGCCGTTTTATATATCGTTACGCTTATTTTATCACCAGCTTGACATTTGTATTTATTTTCATGGCGGCATTTCTCCCTGCATGGTTTAACCCGCCTCAGGAATCATGGCGGGTTATTGACACGGTACTGGGCTTTCTGCTCGGAGTCGGTTTGTCTGCCATTATTCAGTTTTTCTACGGATCCAGCAGCGGCAGTCAGAGAAAATCGGAAGAACTCAGCAGACTGACAGACCAGTTAGCGTCAGGCAAATCCTCTCGAAAGGAGGGAAACTGAGATGAGCATCAATCGCGAGCAAGCCATTTTTTTGCAGCATGTAGCCGAGCTTATTCGAAAAGCTTCTGATTACGGGCTGATGCTGACCGGCGGAGAATTATATCGCACCCCTGAACAGCAGGCGCTTCATGTCAGAAACGGGCGCAGTAAAACTATGGACAGCCAGCATCTGAAACGGATGGCAATTGATCTCAACTTTTTTCAGGAAGAGCCGGATGGTTCGCTCAGACTGGTTTATGACGGCGAGCATGTGAGCCGGCTCGGTGCATTCTGGGAGAGCCTGGATCCTGCCAATCGCTGGGGTGGTAACTGGTCAAGCTTCAAAGATACTCCTCACTTCGAGAGAAAAAGCATCGATTCGCCTTCCGAACTTAGCCCCCCATCCTCTCTCTCCGTTTTGGAGAGGGTATCTGGGGAGAAGACCGGCAGAGGAAAAAAACTGCTCAACGATGCAGTGGGACACAAATGCCGGAATTCATCTTATGATGTGAAATCGGTGCAGTATCTGCTGAATCTGAATGCACAGCGATTCAAGCTGGCTGCTCCTCTCAAATGCGATGGCGTCATCGGTAAAATGACTGTGGATGCGATATGTGCCTTTCAAAACGATGTCATGTCTGTATCTTCCCCGAACGGAACGATTCGTCCGGGAGATGCTACTCTGCTTGAACTTTGCACTGTTTTACCCCAAGATATCAATGAGGCTGTGATACAGATCATCTACGTCAATGCAGATGATCAGGTTGTGCGGTCTATGACACCTTATATCGTTGATACGATGAAACGGAACAATATCAATACACTGCTCCGTCAGGCGCACTTTCTGGCACAGATAGGACATGAAAGCGGAGAATTGCGGTTCAGAGAAGAACTGGCATCGGGCAAAGCCTATGAAAACAGAAAAGATCTGGGCAATATACAGCCCGGTGACGGAGTACGCTATAAAGGACGCGGACTGATCCAACTTACAGGACGTGCCAATTATGCAGAATACAGCCGTACCAGCGGATTGAATAAGGATGTCGAAGCAAATCCCGAACTGGTAGCGACTGATGATCTGCTATGTGTGGACGTGGCAGGCTGGTTCTGGAATAAACGCAGTCTCAATGCCATTGCCGACAAGGATGATCTTGAAGCGCTTACCCGAAAAATTAACGGCGGTTTAAACGGTCTGGATGATCGGCGCAGATTGCTGCTGAGAGCAAAGACATTGCTGAATATCTGAAATATTTGAATAATCTTGATTTTTCTAGGGAAAATCTCCTGTGATTGCCCTGTGAGACGGGTAAAGTAAGGGGTAAGCACGGGGGTTACCCTACATGATGTCGGAAAATATATGAAGTACTTATCTCCGAGCAATATGATTCTTTCCTTTCATCCGATGTTCGAAGCAGACCGGAATATTTTGTGCGCGGGGCGTGATCCGGGGGATGAGGAGCTTGCTGCCATCCGATCTGCAAAAGCCGTGATTCTGCCGCAGGCGTGCAGGGAATCTTTATATCGCATGGCGCGGAGGAATTGCCCGAATGTTTTCCCGAATTATGACGCTCGATTCGATTATCCCGGCAAAATCGCTCAGATCCGATTGTTCGAAGAAAAGAATGTCCCTTATCCCGAAACTTTCTGTTATCGGACAGTTGATGAATTTGTATCCCTGCCGTCAAGGCTTTCTTTTCCGTTGGTCTTCAAATTCGATTGGGGCGGAGAGGGCGACACCGTATTTCCGGTATCATCCGATTCCGAACTCCGATACCGACTTGCTCAGGCGAGCGAATATGAAAAAACTGGACAGAAAGGCTTTATGCTTCAGGAATTTATTCCGTTTCAGCATCGGAGCCTGAGAGTTGCGGTCATCGGCAGCAGTTTCATCTCCTACTGGCGGGTTCAGAGCAACCCCGATGTATTTCATGCCAACTTGTCCAAAGGCGCAGTGATTGACCATCATTCCGATCCCGAACTTCGGGATAAAGCCGTTGCTGTTCTGCGCGAATTCTGCGCGAAAACCGGCATCAATCTTGCCGGATCCGACTTTCTGTTTTCATCGGATAAGACACCGTTATTTCTTGAGATTAATTATTTTTTCGGAAGAGAAGGCTTGGGCGGCTCCGAAAATTTTTATCGGATATTGGGCAAGGAAATCGGAAATTGGCTCGAATCCGAATCGAACACATACAGATTATGACTTGGATGATATTTCTCATACAAAGGGAAATCAGACTTTTTCCGATTGTTTTTTGAGCATTCTTTTGGTATCTGTCTCATTGTGCCGAAGAAAAATATGTACCGATGAAGGAGACGCATGATGGGCGAGGCTTTGGAAAAAAAGCTGTTTTACAGCAAAGAAGAATACTTGGAAATGGAAGCTGCTGCCGATTACAAAAGCGAGTATCATAACGGCGAAATCTTTGCCATGTCCGGCGGAAGTCCGAATCACAGCAAAATCTGTTTTAATCTGAACCGGCGGGTCGGAGAGGCGATTGACAATAAGGATTGCTATGGATTCGAAAGCAACATGAAGCTTGCTATCGAAAAAAGCAATTCCTATGTTTATCCCGATCTGATGGTGGTCTGTGGAGATGTCGAACTTGCTGAAAACACGAGCGATGCGATTACGAATCCTGTGCTGATTATCGAAGTGCTGTCTCCGAGTACCGAATCTTTTGACAGGGGCTTGAAGTTCTCATATTACCGCAGTCTGCCTTCGTTAAAGGAATATGTTCTGGTATCGCAGGATAAAGCTTTGATCGAATCTTATTACAGGCAGGATGAAAAAGTATGGATATACACCGCTGTCCGGGAACTTGAAGATACGATTTTTCTCAGAAGTATTGACACCGAACTTGCGTTGAGCGAGGTATATCGGAAAATCATATTCAATGAAACCGGTGCATAAAGGATTTTTGAAAAAATTATGAATATTCGGTATAAAGATATGCTTGCTCAGGGCTTTTCCAGCGCATGGGCAATCTGTCTGGGATATATTCCCATCGGCATCGCATTCGGCGTGCTGGCAAGAAAAGCAGGGCTGACACCGCTCGATATCGGGCTGATGTCGCTACTCGTATTTGCAGGCAGTTCTCAGTTCATAGCGGTTTCCATGATTTCCGCAAACGCGTCCGCCATTTCGATTATTCTGACAACGTTTGTGGTCAATCTCAGACACTTGCTGATGAGTTCCGCCCTGGCAGTGTTCTTCAGAGGGCAGGATTCGAAAAAGTTATCCGTGTTTGCTTACGGCGTTACGGATGAGAGTTTTGCAGTGAACCTTGCACGGCTCAGGCGGGGAGACTGGGACCTGAACCGCTCGATAGTTGTCAATCAGGTTGCCAATTTCACATGGTTCATCAGCACGGTAATCGGTGGCTACGGAGGACAGTTTATTCCGGAAAAAGCCTTCGGAATCGATTATGCCCTGATTGCCATGTTCATCTGTCTGCTGATTTTTCAGCTCAGAGGGTGGAAATATGTGGTTACCGCAATCATTTCCGGCATCATATCCGTGATTCTGGCACTGTTGGTTCCCGGGAATTCGTACATCGTGATGGCTTCGGTGATTGCGGCAACGCTCGGAATGGCAATAAGCTCGAAGTCGGAAAGTGTAAAGTAACCCATTTTGTACTTTACACTTGGCACTTTGTATTGATTTACGATAAGGGATTGATCACCTGTCCGGTAATGACTTTGGGATAAAAATAGGTGGATTTTCTGGGCATAATCAGGCCCTGTTCCGCCACCCGTTTTACCTGCTCGATCTTTGTTGCATTCAAAATAAAGCTCGCATCTGCATCGCCGTTTCTGACGGCATTGATCGCGTCATCCGTAATGCTCGAATAGGAAATCAGACCTTCGGTATCCAGTTTGCTCTGATCAAATCCGAATATTTTCATCAGAATCAGATGAGTCAGCACGCTGACATCCAATTGTCTCAATGCATCTGGAAGTTCATCTGAAAACAGCTTGTCCATCACGCCTGCTTTCGGAGTCAGCAGATAATATTCGGCAGAGTTTTTTATAGCCGCGCCGATCGTATTTTCGGGGCTGTGAATAAGTTCAGACAGACATTCAGACGAATCATCGAAAGAACGAATATCGAAAAAACTCTTGGCATTATTCGGAAAATCGTCAAGAGTCGCTTTATCCGCATGTCTGACAATCCGATGTGCGGGTAGAACCACCAAGCCCGGATCATTCATGCCGCACAGATACATCAGCACATAATTCGCAGGATGATCGGGTGAAAAATTCGGAGTCTGAGACGCGAGCCATGAGCGGTAATTCAGCGCGGTTTCATAACGGTGATGACCGTCTGCAATATAAATTTTTCTGTCCGACATGGCTTGCGAAACCTGACGATGAATCGCAGGATCAGTAACTTTCCACATCGTATGCCGATGCCCTTTGGGATCTGTGAAATCCGTATCTGGTTTTTTGCCTGCTATTGCCGAAGTCAGAATTTCCGAAACCCCGTTTCCCGAATACAGCGAAAAAATCGGGCTGAAGTTGGCATGACAAGCCTTCATGAGTTCCAGACGCTCGGATTTGACTTTGGAAAAGGTGCGCTCATGCGGAAGAACAATGCCCTTGTCAAAAGTCTCGAGCCCGACCAGCGCAATCAGCCCCAAACGTCTTTTCTTATGACCATCTGCCTGAAAGTCGAGTCCGGTTACATAAAGAGCGGGAACCTTATCCCGGATCAGGATATTTTCCGACTGCCATTGTCTGAAATGTGCGGCAGCACGGGTATACGGATTGTTGTCAGGGCTGTCCTGTTCTGTTTTTTTGCCTAAAATCAGACGGATGATATTCTGAGGATGACATCGATAAAATTCATCCTGCTCCTGCGGAGAAATCACGTCATAAGGCGGCGTGGTAACAAGGGAAAGATCGCTGATTTTTTCAGAATTATATGAAATTCCTCTGAACGGAATGACAACTGCCATGAATCATCTCCTTACTGTTCATTTATTCTGGCGGAGGTGATACTAAAAACAGAGAAATTGTTCAAGAAAAAGTTTGATTTTCAGGCAGAAATGTGGACAAAATTACCGCTTGCAAAAACCTTCTATAAAAATGACCGCGAGTTTTTCGTTTCCCAATTGTTTTACACGATGAGAACAAAGTCTATGGAAAATTCGGAATCCGATCTCATAGCGGCTATCGCGAGCGGAGATGAAACTGCTTTTGAACAACTGGTGAAGCGCTATCAGAATCCGGTGTTGAGCTTTGTCTATAGGTATATCGGGGATACTCACTCGGCACAGGATATAGTTCAGGAAGTGTTTTTGCGGATATTTCAAGCCGCGCCGAGATTCAGGCAAACGGGCAAGGTATCTGGATGGATATTCAGGATCGCTTATAACCTTTCCGTTAACGAACTGAAGCGGCGCAAACGGATGAATGACTTCCGTGCGACAATCGCAAAAGATATTTCAGAAATGCCGTTCACAAACCACGCTGAGAATAGCGAGTCGGAACAATGGCTGATGGCGGCTTTGGGCAAACTTCCCGAAAACCAGCGGGCTGCTCTGCTTCTCCGATTGAACGAACGCTTGTCGTATGCGGAAATCAGCAAGGTCATGGATATCTCTGTCGCAAGTGTCGAGTCCCTGATTTTCAGAGCGCGCAGCCGACTGAAGCAGCTTAGAACAGATACAAGGAGTGAACAATGAAATGCCGCTATATGAGAAGGAAAATCTCAGCCTACATGGATCAGGAACTGGATAGCGCATCCGCGCGGCAAATGGAGTCTCATCTTCGTCAATGCACGGAGTGCCGCGAGATGCTTGATGACTTTCAAGAGATAGACAAGATGGTGCGTGGTCTGCCGGAAATCACAGCGGATGCTGATTTTTCTGCACAAATGCTCAGGATGGTCAAGCCAACCCGACATCAGGGCAAATTATCTTTGTCTGAGCGGATATCCCGAATTGTCTGGGAATTTGCGGATATGCTCGGTTCTGTCCGCTCGCCATCCGCAGGAATTCTCGATGAATTCGGTGATTTTCCCCCTCTTTCCATAGCTCAGATATATTTCAGGCTGATAGATCTGCCCGCGCGGCTATCGTGGTGAAAGATATCGGGGATATACAACTGTGAGGTTCGAAATGGATTATCAGAGCTTTCTTCTGGGCTTCATCTCAGCATTTATCTTGGCATCGGCTGGGTTAACTACGCTCTGCTTTTATCTGAAGCGTATCAGAATCATCAAAGCCGGTATCAAGGGATATCTGGACTTGATTCCCGATCTGAGCGAAAAACAACGGGCTGAGGTACAGGAAATCCGAAGAACGTTTCTTCCCAGAGTCAGCCGGATACGGGAAAACCTGCGCCGCGAACGCTCGGAGTTGGCAAAACTTCTTTTTGCGGATCCGCCTAACAGAGATCAGATTTATGCCGTTGCCCGGCAGATACTTCTGCACCAGTCCGATCTGGAAAACGAAGTGATCGAGCACATCTTGGAAGAAAGAGAACTTCTCTCTGTCTCTCAGCAAAGAAAGTTTTATGAGATCATCATGGAACAGTTTGCTTCAGGAGGGCTTGGGGTTCACGATGTGAGGAGCGGGAAAACTTGAAAAATCAGCTAAAAATAACAGCACTTTACAGGAGGGATTTATGGAGTTTCTGTACATGTATTTTCCGGTATCCGGCGTGAAAACATGGGTTTTTCTGCCGCCTTTGGTGGCGTTGGTCGTATCCTTTTTCACCTCTATGGGCGGCGTGTCGGGAGCTTTTCTGCTGCTGCCGTTTCAGGTCAGTTTTTTGCATTACACCTCACCGTCTGTCAGCGGTACCAATTTCATTTTCAATATCGTGGCAATTCCGAGCGGGATTTACCGCTATCTGAAAGAAGGCAGAATGGCATGGCCATTGGCGTGGATTATCAGTCTCGGAACTCTGCCCGGCGTATTTATCGGATATTATATCCGCATTTATTATCTTCCGGATCCGAGAACTTTCAAGCTGTTTGTAGGCTGTGTACTGATGTATATCGGCATCCGTCTGCTCTATGAAATGACAGAACGTTCCCAGCGCGGAAAAAAAGAAATGAAAGCTCTGGATGACAAATTCAATGAGCATGTGAAACAGATCAAACAGGCTCAGGCGGCGCGAATTTCGGCAGGGCTTCCGCGGGATGCTGTTGTGAAAACCGTTTCACTTTCCCTATCAAAGGTAGTTTATGAGTTCTGGGGACAGCAGTTCTCATTCAGCACGATGGGGATGTTCATGCTGGCGTTGGTTGTCGGCGTTATCGGAGGAGCTTACGGAATCGGCGGCGGAGCGATCATCGCGCCGTTCTGCGTCGCGGTATTTCATCTTCCGGTATATACGGTTGCCGGAGCTGCTCTGGTCGGAACATTTCTGACATCGCTTCTGGGCGTTATTTTCTACGCATTTGTTCCTGTAAAATCCGGAATGTCGGCATCTCCGGATTTTCTTTTGGGATTTCTCTTCGGAATCGGAGGATTTTTAGGAATTTATCTCGGTGCCAGATGCCAGAAATTCGTGCCGCAGAAATATATCAAGCTTTTGCTGGGTGTGCTTATCGTATATCTGGCTTTGAAATATATTATCCAATATTTTTAACTGTGTGATTGATGGCTATATCGCGATCAATCCGCAGATATCCAAAACAGACGAGCCATCTCGGCAGTTTGTTCCGGCGATGTGAAAGTTGCCATATCTCCGAGCATCAGTTCGAAACCGGTATGATCGTTTCTCACCCAGGGCGCATAATTGGAGCGCACAATCAGAACCACCCGGATTTCAAGATACGATTTTTGGTCTTCAATAAACAACATTCCGAGATTGTATCCGTTTCTGCAAAGGCTTCTGTAAAATTTCTGAGCATTGACAACCCCTTTAGCCAGATGAGTCCAATCCGAATCCGTTATCTGATACAGAGACGTTATTTCAGGCAAAATTCCCCAGATTTCAAAAAAACCTTCCGGCGCGAATGCGGTCATCCATTCCCATGAGCCGGTATTTCCGATATAACGGGAGCCGTCTTCTTTCTCATGGCGCAGATAATCCGAAAACAGATAAGAGCCGGTCTGATGAAAATAGTCTTCAGCCCTTTTCCGTAAAAAGCGATGATGATTGGAAGCGATTCTGTCCGCATTGATCTGCAAATGAGGATGAACCAGAGAACCGCCTGCGGATGGCAGATGATTCTGAGTGATTGCCATATAAACCGCTTCGAAATCGTACGCAAGCACATGGCGAAGATAATTCCGGCAGTTGATGAAACAGTCCGCATAAGAAGATACGGATGCGGTGCCGATTTCGACAAAATGCGTGTTATCGAACAGACTTACTGCCGAATATGCGCCGTAAGGAAACAGATTCGGAAACAGAATCGAATTGTTGTAACATAATCGCCCATCCGGGAAAATCTCGGAAAACATTTTCGGCGTTTTTGACATGACCTGCGGTTTGCAGAACGGACAATTGGCAGTATCCGTGCTGTTCGGCGGGGGTAATGGAAGCTTTTCTGTTCCCGGCTCTTTTTCAGCGCCGCGTCCGAACGCGATTCGGCTGCTTCGCCCGGAAATGGGATTGACACGGACTTCGATGTGTTTTTCCGTGTATTCGCCGGAAGGGTCTATGAATTTCGCAAAAATATCTTTCTTATCAAACGACAGCATGAATGCTCCTTCAGGAATAGGAATATGATGCGTATCAGACGCCTGATTCCGCAGGTATTTACAGCGG